>JAFGRR010000685.1 GCA_016935035.1 Phycisphaerae bacterium
CCACCAGACGCATGACCCGGGCACCCTGCTCGGTGCGGGTGTCACCGACCGGCATCCGCTGGTCGTCGTCGCGTCCCGTGTCCGCTGAATCACCCCGGCTGTCCAAGAATCGCCCTCTCATCCTCTGTCTACCTGCACAGTCGAGTATACCCGATCCGCCCCCCCCGATGTCTGCCCGTAATGCCCAATACGCTAACAGAGCCCGAAGCGGCAGCGGCGGTTGTGGACGCTGGCGGGACTCCTTAGCATGTCCGGCTATCCATATCCAGGAGATGGAAGTGAGCCAGTACGACAACGACACCGACAGCTTAGAATCTCAAATGCCGGGCGGCACGCCGCTCGCGGTTGATCCGCTGGACGAACACACCGACACCATCGCGGACGTCAAGCAGCTCGGCATGTTCGCCGCCATCGCCAGCCTGAGCTACGTCTTCTGGGTGGTGGGCGCGATGGAGATGGTGGAACGCTGCGCCTACTACGGCGTACGCGCCGTGGCGGCGTTGTACGCGACGGCGTCGCGACAGAACGGCGGCCTTGGCGTCAGCGAGTTGCAGCTAGCGCCGCTCTTTCTGGCCTGGGCGCTGATCCAATCACTCTTCCCCGCCTTCACGGGCTCACTCTCGGATCGCTACGGCTACAAGGAAACCATCTTCGCCTCGACCATCCTGAAGATCCTCGGCTACATCATCATGGGCATGTTCCCGTCATTCATCGGGTTCTTCGCCGGCGTGGCCGTCCTCGCATTCGGCACCGCCGTCTTCAAGCCCGGCATACAGGGAACACTCGTCAAGTGCACATCGCGGCGCAACAGCTCGATTGCCTGGGGCATCTTCTACCAGACAGTCAACATCGGCGGCTGGATCGGGCCGCTTGTCGCCAGCTATCTGCGCAGCAATTTCACGTGGAATCACATCTTCTATGTTTGCGCCGGCATCATCAGCCTCAACTTCCTGCTGCTGTTGACATACCGCGAGGTAGGGCGTGAGGAACGGATCAGCCGCGCCCGCGCGGCGCGCGACGCACATGGCAAACCAGACAACCTGTTCGTCGATTCGATCCGCGAACTGGTCAAGCCGCATGTTGCCATCTACCTCATCATCTTCTGCGGCTTCTGGTTCATGTTTAACGCGCTCTTCGATGTGCTGCCCATGCATATTCGCGACTGGGTCGACACACGCGACATAACGCGCACGCTCTTCGGCGGCGGCGGCACACCTAACCGCCTCCTTCGATTCCTGGTCGGCGCCAACGACGATGGTACCGAGATCAACCCCGAGGGCATGCTGAATGTCAACGCCGGCCTCATCATGACCACCTGTTTCCTGTTCGCCGCTTTCAGCGCCCGGATTCGCGCGACAACCAGCATGGTCATCGGCACGCTCTTCGCATCATTCGCGATGTTCATGTGCGGTTGGGCGACGATGGGCTGGATCTCGATTGTCGCGATCGCCATCTTTTCAGTCGGCGAGATGTTGTCGAGCCCCAAGTTCAGCGAATTCATTGGCAACTTCGCCCCACGCGACAAGAAGGCCATGTACCTCGGCTTCTCGCAGATTCCGCTGGCAATCGGTTGGTCGCTGGAGAGCTACCTCGGCCCGACGCTCTACGGCCTGTTCGCCGCCAAAGACCATCTCGCGCGACAGTTCCTCATGAAGCAGATGGGGGCCGGCAACGCCGTCACACCCACGGCGGGACAATTCGAGGCATGGAGCCAGGTTAAGGACGTAAGTCTGTCGGCGTCCGAACTCGCCGACGCGTTCGCGCACGACGCGCAGAAGTTCGTCGACGCCATCCCGCAAGGCGTGGCTTTCGACTGGACCACCAGCGTAGTCGCGCGCTCCCCCAACATCATGAACATGCTGTCCGATGGCGGCACGCTGGCCGCCGACGTCGCCCAGCAACTGGCGACGATGCCAGCCACCACTCAGGCCGTCGCAGACCTCGCGACAACCATGCCAGCCACGACACAAGCCGTCGTCGAGGCCGCGACCGCGCAAGCGCCCACCGCGCCGTCGGCAATCGAAACCTTCCGGCCCGTCGCCGACGCTATCACAATGCACCTGCACGACGCCCACCACGTGGGTAACCTGTGGTACATGATGGTCGCCGTCGGCATCGCGTCGGCCATCGGCATCTACCTCTACGGTCGCTGGGTCCTGACACTGGCGAAACAGCCGGCCGAGGAGTAATAAGAGCCCGAGCGGCAGCAAGTAAGCCAAGAGAAGAGTGTATGCAGGGACACATCGCGACGAAGTGACGAAGCGGGTACGACAGCGGTCCGAACCCGAAAGACTATGGGCGTGTTCTACTGGCTGGGACAGTGGTCCCACTCTTCTTCGCGGGCCTGGTTGCCCTCAGCACAGCAGAACATGCTCATATCTCGTCGGGCGATGATGTGTATCTCACGTCTCTTAGTCGCCCATGCAGGTGCCGACGGATCTGGCCACGGCTAGCAGCGGATGATCGCACGAAACGATGCGTTGCTGGTCGGCGACGTCGGAGATTGGCACCGAGCGAATGTCGTCGTGTTGCAGCACGACGAGCTGGTTGAGCTTGCCTTGCACGAGCAGTTCGAGGGCCTTATAGCCGAAACGCATCGCCAGCACACGGTCGAACGCCACGGGCGTGCCGCCGCGCTGAATGTGACCAAGAATCGTCGCGCGTGTTTCGAGCCCGGTCTTGGCGGAAATCTGCTCGGCCAGCACGGTGCTGACGCCGCCGAGCCGAATGGGATCGGGGCTGTCGTGGACGATCTTGTTGACGGTCTGCTCGCCATCCTTGGGCTTGGCGCCCTCCGAGATGGCGATGATGGTGAAGCGTTTGCCGCGGCGCGAACGCTTAAGGCAGGTTTCGCTGACGATGTCCACGCTGTAGGGAATTTCGGGAATCAGAATGATGTCGGCCCCCGACGCCAGGCCGGCATGCAGCGTCAGCCAGCCGGCGTTGCGGCCCATCGTCTCGACGAGCATGACGCGGTGGTGGCTCGACGCGGTGGAGTGGATGCGATCGAGGCACTCTGTCGCGGTCTCGACCGCCGTCGTGAATCCAAACGTCAGGTCCGTGTGCATGAGGTCGTTGTCGATGGTTTTGGGCACCCCGACACACGGCACGCCACGCTCAATCAACGACGCCGCCCCAGACATCGTGCCGTCACCGCCGATGCAGACGATCGCGTCCAGTTGGCGATCGGTGATGTGCTCGATGACACGGTTGGTGACGTCCTCGAAGATCGGCTTGCCGTCGGCGGCGTTGCCGGTGGCGAAATGGGCCGGGTTCGCGCGATTGCTGGTGCCGAGCACGGTGCCGCCGACGGTCAGGATGTTCGACACATCGTCAAAGCTGAGCGGGCGCATACGATTGCGGATGAGCCCGAGGAAACCATCCTCGATGCCGAAAACCTCGAGGCCGTGCTGGGTGATGGCGGTCTTGGTAACGACGCGGATGACGGCGTTGAGTCCGGGACAGTCGCCGCCGCCAGTGAGGATTCCGATTCGTGCCACTTTGCGTTTTGCAGCCATGCGTGCGAAACCTCCGCGCCAGATGGGCGTCGTCAATATCGCCGAACCACTGTTCCGGCGTTCGTGCCCGCTATGTTATAGGAACTGGCCGGCGTGGGCACGTACATTGGCCGCCAGACATATCGGCCAATAAAGCGCGGTTCTCGATTGTGTCGCGGGTTCGCGACGGGGGCATGGTGTGGCGAGTCAGGCCGCCAGGCCTCACGTCCCCGCATATCCGGCTTGTCTAAAGACGGCCGACCAGATGTCGTCCAGTACATCGGTCGTCAGCCACAGCGACCGTCCGGGCTGAAGCCCGGGGCTCGTCGCGTAGCACGTTCGTGAGCTGCTATCTAGGTGTACAGGCCGCCGTCAACCACGAAGACCTGGCCAGTGATGTAGCTGGCGCCATCGCTGGCGAGGAAGGCGACCATCTCGGCTACCTCGCGCGCGGTGCCCATGCGCTGCATGGGGATCAGGGCTTTGACCTGCTCCTGGTATTTCTGGGGCAGGACCTCGGTCATGTCGGTGGCGATGAAACCGGGCGCGACCGCGTTGCAGGTCACGCCGCGTTTGGCCACTTCCTTGGCCAGCGACTTGGTCATGCCGACCAGGCCGGCCTTGGCGGCGGAGTAGTTGACCTGACCGGGGTTCCCCATAAGGCCGCTGACACTGGTGATGTTGATGATGCGACCGTGGCGGGCGCGGACCATATGGCGACAGACGGCGCGCGAGGTCCAGAACGCCGCCCGCAGATTCGTGTTCACCACGTCGTCGAACTGGTCGTCTTCCATGCTCATCAGCAAGCCATCACGCGTGATGCCGGCGTTGTTGACGAGGATGTCGATCTTGCCATGTGTGGTGGCGGTTTCGTCGATGACGCGCGCCACGGCTTCGCGATCGGTCACGTCGAGCGACGTGGGGATGATGCGATCCTCGACCGAGGGCGTATCACCTGCCCAGGCGCTGACTCGCTCGGCGTTACGGGCCGTGGCAATGACCTTGGCGCCGCGCTCAGCGAGCACCTGGCAGATTGCCTGTCCGATGCCGCGCGAACCGCCGGTCACAATGGCCACTTGGTCTGTAAACGTCACAGCGACCCTCCGTGCTTGGTTATTTCCCGGGCGAAAGGTCCGCGACAGTGCTAATGTTGGTCATGTCGACAGACCGATCGATCTTACGCATCAGGCCGGTAAGAACGCGGTTGGGCCCGACTTCCCAGAATTGATCGCAGCCGTCCGCGATCAATCGCTCAATGCACATCTGCCAGCGTACCGGATGCGTGACCTGACGGCAAAGCGCCACGCGGATGGTATCAGGGCCCTGATGGTATTCGGCATCAACGTTGGCAACGACGCGGCAGTTCGGCGTCGCGAAATCCGCCTTGTCCAACGGCTCACACAGAGCGTCGGCGGCCGGCTGCATCAGCACGCTGTGAAACGCGCCAGCGACCTTGAGCGGAATGGCCTTGCCGCCGAAATCCTCGACCCGGGCACAGGCCGCCTCGCACGCCGACTGATCGCCGGAAATCACGATCTGGCCGCGGCAATTGAAATTCGCCGGACCGACGCGCCCGTGCGACGAAACGCGCTCGCACAACTCACGGACCTTGTCCTCGTCCAGGCCCATGATGGAGACCATGCCGCCCTGGCTCTGTTCGGCGGCCTGCTGCATGAGCTGGCCACGACGCTGCACCAGTTGCAGCGCGTCCTCGAACGGCAGCGCTCCCGCCAAGTGCAGCGCGGTGTATTCGCCCAGGCTGAGCCCTGCCATCGCCGCGAAACCGTCGGGCGCGAAACGCCCGGCGGCGACCGCCGCCCGGAAGATCGCGACGCTGGTCGTAAAGATCGCGGGCTGTTGAATGTCGGTCGCGTTCAGGCGATCGGCGGGACCATTGAAGCATAGTTCGGAGAGCTTGTAGCCTAGCAGATCATCCGCCTGGGCGAACGTCGCGGCCGCTTCCGGAAACGCATCGGCGACGTCCTTGCCCATTCCGACGAGTTGAGCCCCCTGCCCGGGGAAAACGGCGGCCGGGGTCGGCATGCTAGATCCTCAGTAACAAGGAACCCCATGTCAGGCCCGCGCCGAAAGCGACGAGCATCACCAGATCGCCCCCTTTGATCCGACCTTCCTCATACGCTTCGTGCAACCCGATGCCGACGGAGGCGGCGGACGTGTTGCCGTAGCGGTCGATGTTCATCAGAACACGCTCAGGCGGCACGCCGGCCTTTTGCGTGGCAGACTCGATGATGCGGGCGTTCGATTGGTGCGGAACGACAAGCGCCACGTCGTCGAGGCTCACGCCGGCGTCATCCGCCGTCTCGCTCAGGATCGAGCGCATCGTGCTGACGGCGAACTTGTAGACCTCGCGTCCCTGCATGCGCATATAGTGCAGTTTCTCGTTGACGGTGCGCAGGCAGGCCGGCTCCTTCGAGCCGCCGGCGGGAATGTAGATGTGCAAGCCGCGCGCGCCGTCGGCGCCCATTCTCGCGGCCAGCATGCCACTCTGGCCATCAGTGCTACGCCGTAGGATGGCGGCACCGGCACCGTCGCCGAAGAGGATGCACGTGCTGCGATCATCCCAGTCGGTGATGGTGGTGAGCGTCTCGCCGCCGACGACCAGGGCGGTGTTCGCCATGCCGCTGTTGATGTACTGGGCGGCAGTGATCATGGCCCAGACATACCCGCTGCACGCCGACAGTGTGTCGAACGCCGGCACCCAGCGACATCCGAGGGCTGCTTGAAGCTCGCAGGCGGTGGCGGGTAGCGTGTGCTCGGGCGTGATCGTGGCGACGATGATGAGGTCGATTTCTTCCGGCGTCATGCCGGCCCGTTCGAGGGCCTGGCGGCTTGCCGCGGTGCAGAACGTCAGCGTTGATTGGCCGGGTTCGGCGATGCGACGCTCGCGAATACCGGTGCGCTGCACAATCCACTCGTCGGACGTGTCAATGCGTTTGGCAAGGTCTTCGTTGGTGAGGACTTTGTCAGGTACGCTGGCGCCGGTCCCCGCTATTTCTACTGGCCACGCCAGCTTCATTTGGCATCCTCGCCGTGTTTACGCAACTCTTCCGTGATGACTGGTATGAGATTGGCACGGTGCTGCTCGACCGAGACGCGAATCGCGTTGGCGATAGCGCGATGATCACTGCGACCGTGACAGATGATGACGATCTTGCTGATCCCCAGCAGCGGAGCCCCGCCGTATTCCTTGAAGTCATGCCGCGCCCAGATACGGTCGACGATCGGCTCGAAGAGTGGCAGCAGATCCTTGCCTTCCTCGGTGATCTCGCCCCGCAGAGTCTGGAAGATGCCCTCGGAAAGCCCCTCGATCAGCTTCAGGACAACGTTGCCGACGAATCCGTCGCACACGA
>JAFGRR010000086.1 GCA_016935035.1 Phycisphaerae bacterium
GCTGCGAACCGATGTATCCGGTCGTGGCACTGCCCTCGGCCGGGTTGCTGATGCCGGCGGGGCGGCTAAAGTTGGTCATGGGGGCGGTGATGCTGGCTTCATCGGCCGGCGGCAGGTCAAAGAGCACCGGGTTATTCGTGTCCTGCACCAGATCGACCGCGACCAAGGCCAGACCCGCGTTGTCGCCGGTGGATACCGCGACCTTGATGGTCCAGTCGATTGCCGTGCCCGACGAAACGGTCTGCCCGGCCTCTGAGGATTCCAGAGTCAGCGTGGCTGTTGGCACAGCCACTGCTACGGCGGACATGCACAGAGCGATGAATGCGATGGTTGCGACCCGTGTGCGCATGATCTTCTCTCCTAGTTTCCCGCACCTTGTTGAGCACTCATTAGACTATGATCGGGTGGCGATTGCAAGCGCTTTCACAAAAAGATCGATCAGCTACGTCCCCGCTCGACGCAACCGACCTGGAACGCGACAGCGTATGCCATGTAAGTCGCTTGTGCACACCACTTTTCGTTGGCACTCCCTGAAGAACTGGTCCTTGCCGCCTACACCCGTAGCGCGTGTCCGCAAGACTCGCGGATCACCAACTCCGGCGACAGCGAGACACGGCGCGGCGGCCGCTCCATGTCACCTATCCGTTCACACAACAATTCTATCGCCGAAGCGCCCATCCTGGACATTGGCACACGGACTGTCGTCAGCGGCGGATGCGTCATGCGTGCCACACGCGTGTCGTCAAAGCCGACAACAGCCAACTGCTGTGGCACAGCGATTCCAGCGGCGTTGGCGGCAGCTAAGATTCCCGCTGCCATCTCGTCGTTGGCGGCAAAAACGCAATTGCCGTCGCCGATCCAGTCACTGATGCGCTGCGTACCAAGATTATACGCTGTCTCGTATTCATAATCGAGATGAAATACGTCTGCGGGATCGATATCGCGACCGATCTCCGCCAGAACCTGGCGGCAGGCCTCGTAGCGAGCGATGGTGTCGACGTTGGTCTCAAGCCCGCCGATGAAGAGCATTCGCCGGGCCCCGCAGGCGTGGACGACGTGGCGCATCAGGGCGACCGCGCCCTCGCGCTGGTTGATAACTACATTGTCGTGCGGGCCGCCGTTGACGTCGCCGTCGAGCACAACGACCGGCATCGGGACCTGGGCCAGGACCTCCTGGGTGCGGTCGGTCAGCTCGGAGACCATGACAGCTATTCCGTCGAGCAGGGTTCGACGCTGGATGGCGTTGAGCAGCGGCTGGCTGTCGTCGCGGTCGCGTGCCGAGAACACGACCAAGTTATAGCCGGATTCGCGGGCCTGGATGTTCGCGCCGCGGATGATCTCGGAATAGAACTCGCCGTGCAGGTCAGGAAGAACCAGGCCGACGATCTCGCTACGCCGGAGCATGAGGCCGCGCGCAAAGGCGTTAGGTCGGTAGCCAAGCTCATTGATCGCGGTCTCGACGCGGGCACGCGTTTTTGCGTTCACCAACTCGCTGCGATTGACCACGCGCGAGACGGTGCTAATGGACACATTGGCCCGCTTGGCGACATCCAAGATCGAGACTGCCATGCTGCTACCTCACATGCGCCGACGCTTGACGCGTCATTGACAACGCTTTCATTCAAGGATATCGTCTTGGCCCATGAAGTGTCAAACCTCTGTCATCGCTACGGTTGTGTGCATAACACTCGCATTGGCCGCTGGATGCGCGGCTGGGGCGCCCGCCGATATTGTCGCCGCCCCGAAGTCGCCAGAAGCGGTTGCCTACTCGTTCACTCCCGAGGATGAGGCGCTGCTCGACCAGGTGCAATATGCCTGTTTCCAGTATTTCTGGAAAGAGGTCGGCAGTCCAGCCAAACTTGCCAAAGATCGCCACAAGGGCCCCGTCGGAAGCATAGCGTCGGCGGGCTTCCAACTGTCGGCGTTGCCGATCGGCGTCGAACGCGGATGGATCACGCGCGAGGACGGCGAACGCCGCGCGCGGACCTTGCTGCAGGCACTCGCCGCGCACGACGACAACAAACGCTTCGGAGTGTACATCCACTACCCGGACATTGACACTGCCGGGCAGTCGCACGAAGGCTACGAATTGCTGGCCAGCACGGTGGACCACGCCTTGCTGATGGCAGGGGTGATCACGGCGGGGCAGTATTTCGGCGGGCAAGTACGGCATATGGCCGACGTCATGATTGCCGAGACGAATTGGCGGGCCTTCGCCGTCGAGCCGCAAGGCTATCTGTCTATGGGGTGGACGCCGGATGATCCAAAGAAGATGGACGGCCCGGGGACGTTTCACAAGGCGATCTGGTCGTGGGCCAGCGATGAGGAACTGCTGGTCTATTTCCTGGCGGTCGGGGCGCCGACGCCGGGATACTCGGTTGATCCGGAGATGTACTATCGCCTGAAGCGGAACGTGAAGCAGCACAAGGACATGCCACCGTACGTCGTGTCGTGGGGTGGTCCGCTGTTCAACTACGTTTTCGCGCACTGCTGGATAGATTATCGCGCGCTGGGGCCGGATGACCCGAGCAAGTTCAGGATCGACGCCCCGCGCGTGGATTGGTTTGAAAACTCGCGGCGTGCTGTGCTAACCCACCGCCAAAGGTGCATCGAGCAGGCCAAGCGGTTCAAGACCTTCTCGGAGAACCGCTGGGGGCTCAGTGCCTGTGCATCGCACAAGGGGTACCTAGTTCCGCAGGTGCGGCCGAACGGCAGCGATCAGGACGAGTGGTTCAATGGCACGATCGCGCCGTACGCCGCCGCGTCGGCACTGATGTTCACTCCGGCGGAGAGCATGGCGGCGCTCCACGCATTTCGTGAGTTGCGCGGCAAGGACGGCAAGCCGCTTGTATGGCACGATCCGTCAGAGGGCGGCTACGGCTTCGCGGACTCGTTCAATCTCGACGAGCAGCAGGCGAGCGACGACTATGTCGGCATCGACCAGGGACCGATGTTGCTGGGGATCGAAAACGCGCGCAGCGGGCTGATCTGGAGGCTATTCATGTCTGACAAGAATGTTCAGCGCGCGGTCAAACGCTTGAAGCTCGGTGATGAGTAGGCTGCATTATCGGGCGGTGAGGGCGACAGCACGGAGCCGATCGCGGTTTACAATTGACGCTGGCCGGTGTCTGGCTTACAATCCTGAAAACGCTTTCAATACCTAAACCCACGCCTAGGCCGTCGGTGCGCAGGCGCTTGCATAATCAGGATTCCGCGATATGAGTAGCATCGTGAGGGCGTCCAACAGACCTGATGACCACGCGCCACGTCGCGCGGTTCGGAACCCGTACGGTGGGTTCTCTGCCGACGGCGACGAGTATCGCATCACGGACTATCGTACGCCGAGGCCATGGGTCAACATCATCGCCAATCCGCGTCTCGGCCTGGCTGTCAGTCAGACAGGCAGCGGCTTCAGTTGGGTGGACAATTCGCAGCTCGCCGTCATTACGCGCTGGGAGCAGGATCTCGTCCGGGACAGTTCCGGCAAGTTCCTTTACGTGCGTGACACGGAGAGCGGTGATATCTGGTCGCTGTCGCCGGCGCCGACGTGGCCGAATTACGATGAATACGCCTGTCGTCACGGGATCGGATATACGAGTTTTGAGACGCAATTCGCCGGTATCCGGGCGACGTGGACATTGTTCGCCCACGCCAGTGAGCCGGTGGAGTTCTGGCGTCTGACCCTCGAGAACGCCAGCAAGCGGCCACGGCAACTCGAGTTGTGTGCTTATCTCGAATGGTGTTGCGGTGTGGCGCCGTCGCCCCGGCGTGAATTCCACAAGCTGTTCCTGGAGACCGAGTTTGACGCAGAGCGCGCCGCAGTCTTCGCACACAATCACATGTGGGAAGTGCCGAACGAGCACTACGGGCATTGGAATACGGGCTTCCCGTATGTCAGCGCCCTGGCGTGTACCGAGCCAGTGCTGTCAGCCACCGGCGACAAAGGGACGTTTCTCGGGCGCTACGGGGATTTGCGGGCCCCTGCGGCGCTTGAGCAGGACCTCTGGAGGCCGGGATTCGGACGGCATGAGGATCAGATCGCGGCGTTGCGGCTGGCGGTCGAGTTGCGGGCCGGCGAGCTGCACGAGCTGGGATACGTACTGGGTGTCGGTGCGTCGCGTGCCGAGGTTGAGCAGACGCTCTCGCGGTCGCGAAACGTGGCCGCGATGGATCGTGCGCTCGAAGACGTGCGGGCGCAATGGAAGGCGCGGCTGGCCGATCATCGCGTCGAGACGCCGGAATCTTCGGTGACGTTTCTCACGAACGACTGGCTGCGCTATCAGACAATCGCGGGGCGGATCTGGGGTCGTTGCGGCTATTACCAGCAAAGCGGTGCGTACGGCTATCGCGATCAGTTGCAGGACTCGCAGGTGTGGCTGACGATCGACCCAGCGCGCTGCCGGGCGCAGATCAACACGCACGCGGCCCATCAGTTCGCCGACGGCTCGGTCTATCACTGGTGGCATCCGCTCAGTGAGCAGGGCCTGATCACGCGGATGACGGACGACCTGCTATGGCTGTCGTTCGTGACGGCGAATTACATTCGCGAGACCGGCACACTCGACATCCTGCATGACGAGATGCCGTTCCTGGACGACAAGACGCCGAGTTCGCTGCTGGAGCACGTCCGCCGGGCGTTTGCACGTGTGTTCAAACGTACCAGCCCGCATGGGCTGCCTTTCATCGGGGCGGGCGACTGGAATGATGGGCTCAGCGCCGCCGGGCTTCAGGAACGCGGCGAGTCCATCTGGCTCGGCCATTTCCTCGCGGGCCTGCTGGCGGATTGGGCGGAGATCCACAGGCGGATCGGCAACGAACGCGGGGCGACGGATTTCGAGGCGCGTCGGGCGGCGCTGGTGACGGCGATCAATACCCATGGCTGGGACGGGCGATGGTATCTGCGGGCCACGCTCGACGACGGTTCGGCTCTCGGCAGCGCCGAGAATCAGGCCGGCCGCATTTTCCTCAATGCACAGACATGGGCGATTCTGAACGACGTCGCGCCGCCGGACCGCGCCCGCGAATGCTGGGACGCGGTGTGCAAGCACCTCATCAGTGAGGCCGGGGCGCTGCTCTTGGCGCCGGCGTTCGAGGTGCCGGATCAGCGCGTCGGGTACATCACACGCTATGCCCCCGGGCTGCGCGAGAATGGCGGCGTCTATACGCACGCGGCGACGTGGGCGATTGCGGCGGCGTGTAAGATGCGCGACGCCGAACGCGTCGATGAGCTGCTGGCCGCGATCAACCCGGCGATCAAGGATCCCGAGCAGTATTGGGCCGAGCCGTATGTCCTGCCGGGCAACGTTGACGGGCCGCAGTCGCCGCATCATGGCCGCGGCGGGTGGACGTGGTACACCGGATCGGCGGCGTGGCTGCATCGCGTGATCAGCGAATGGGTGCTGGGCGTGCGGCCGGAGTGGGACGGTTTGCGAATCGCGCCTTGCCTGCCGCCGGACTGGAAACACGCCAACGTGCAACGGCCTTATCGCGGCGCGACGTTGGATATCACGATCAATCGCAAGGACGGCAGCACGCCCGCCGGCGACAAGATCTCGGTCACGCTGGACGGCAAGCCGCTGAAGGACAACCTCGTGCCGGCCGCAGCTCTGACACCCGGGGCACACACGATCGTCGTAACCTACTAGCATGGCATCGGAGCCCGAGTTGAGGCGCGGGGCACATCAGATGGATGTGTCGTGCTGGACGACGAACGACAAAGACCACGATCCGCAGATTACGCAGATGAGTTTCCCAAATCTGTGAAATCTGCGGATTCTGTGGATTACATCTCTATTGCAGCCGTTTTGGGTTCTGTTCTTGTTTGTCGTCCAGGTCATGAGGTGGTCAATGGGCCGGTTACAGCATCGATGCGTGTCGGCAGCGATTGTGTCCCTGTTGGTCGTACCAGTATCGCTGGCGGCGGACTGGCCTCGTGTACAACCGGAAGACGAGGACTACCTGCGTGGGGTGGCGGCGGATACCTGGGCTTGCATCGCGCACTTTGTCGAGCCGGAGACGGGGCTGCCGTTCGATAGCAGTGAGCGCAACGACAACAGTTCTGTCTCGAATCTCGGCTACTACGCCGCGAGTTGCGCCGTTGCCGCCGAACTGAAGCTCGTGTCACGCGAGGAAGCAACGCAACGTGTGCGGCGCGTGCTTGATGCATATCGCGGCTTCAAGCAATGGAACGGCTTTTCGCAATCATGGAACAACGCCCACACGCTGAAGCCGGCGTCGAACGACACCATGATCTCACTGCTGGATTCGGCCAACATGGTCGCGGGGTTCGTCGTCGCCGGCCAGCTTCTGCCCGACGTGCGCGCGGATGTCGATGAGATTCTTGGCGCCATGAACTGGAAGCCGTTCTACGACCCGGCGGACGGTCGCCTCTTCGGCGGATACGACATGGCACGCGGCAAGATCGACCACGGCTGGCACATCGGCGATTACGCTGGCGACGGACGCATGGCGGCGCTCTTGGCCATCGCCGTCGGCGCCGCGCCGCCCGAATCGTGGGACAAACTCGGCCGCGAGACCGAGACGCACTATGGTTTGACCATCTGCAAGCCCGCGTGGCTGGGCGGTGGCCTGTTCATGCAGGTACAGGACGGATTGTTCCTCGATGAGCGCAGCACGCCCGCCGGCCGATCCGCGGCCGACTTCGCCTACGTCCAGATGCTCTTCGCCAAACAACAGGGCCTGCCCGCCTGGGGCTGGTCGGCGTGTTGCGGCCCCGATGGCGAGTACCTCGGGTGGGGCGGGTTGAAAGTCGCCGTGGTTACGCCACACGCCGCCGGCATGGCCGCCAACTTCTATCCCCACAAAGCCGCCGACTGTCTGCGCGAGCTCGAAAAACGCGGCCTGCGGGCAGTGTTTGAGGAGGACGGCAAGCAACTCAAGCTCGGATTCCGCGATTCGATCAACCTCGACACTGGCGCTACATACGACGGCTACTTGCCGCCGCTGGATCAGGCGATGATGTTCCTGGCGCTGGCGAACGCGCTTGAGGATCGCGTTGTCCAGCGGGCGTTCATGTCGCACCCGGTGGTCCGCACGGGTTGCCAACGCATCGCCGAGTATTCGAAGCCGGTGGATGAGAAGTGGCTGGCCGAGCTGCTGCGGCGCGACCTGGAACTGCTGCGCGTGCCGGCTCTCGCCAAGGGCAACGGGCCGACGCGCGTCGCGATTGATGACTTCGAGCGGCCTGACATCGGCACGAATCTGGTCGGCGGTGCGACTGACTGCTGGACGCGCGACAAGGCTGACGAGACCGTCTCGGTTAAGCTGCGACGCGACGAAACGGACATTGACGGCACACGCGGTGGATGCCTGCGCGTCGATTACGACGTTGATTCGCCGAATCCAGCGTACGGCGGCCTAACACTGAATCTAGCCCACGTTGACGGTTCGGGCTGCAACGCTCTGAGACTCCGCGCGCGCGGGTTGCCGGATCGGACCAAGATCGAACTGCACGGGCGCGGCGGCTCGGGTGCGGTTCGCGCACATGTGAAAGACCCCACACAATGGTCGACGATAGAGCTGCGCTACCGCGACTTCGGCCTGATCACTGACTGGTCCGACCTCGACCGGCTGGTGATTGTCCTTGAGGACAACGCATCAAAGCCCAAGGTCGGCACCGTGTGGCTCGACGACATCGAACTGATACGCGAGTGACAGTCGCCGCGTGCGTCCGGCTTGACTTCCCACATTCCTGGTGAATCATCCAGTGTAGTCACATCTGTCCTGTGGCATCTGACAAGGGTGTGCGCCAGACTGATTGGCTGGCGATCGGTTTGGCGCTATTGCCGTCTGGTTGTGGGGAGCGGGAAGGTCAAGCGCATGTCTCAATGCCGAAACTGCCTGATTATCGGGGCCATGATAGTTACTTCGCTCACTTTGCCCGCGTCGCAGGCCACCTGGTCGATCGCGATTGCGGATGCCGAAACGGGCGAAGTCGCTGTCGGCACCGTGACTTGTCTGAACGAGTTCGATTTGCTGGCGACCGTGCCTGTGGTTGTTGTGGGCAAAGGGGCGGGAGCGGCCCAGGCGGCGGGCGACTTTGACGGCATTCGCCGGCGCGTGATGTTCAACGGCCTTCGGAACGGTACCTCGCCGCAACTGATCCTCAACGCGCTCGCCGGAATCGAGGGGCACATCTGGCGACAGTATGGCATCGTGGACACGCAAGGCAGGATGATCACTTACACCGGTTCGGCGGCCTCGGCTTGGGCTGGCGGTGTAACCGGGAACAGCGGCACCATGGTGTACGCCGTTCAGGGAAACATCCTGACCGGCGACTGTGTCGTGCCGGCGATCGAGCAGGCATTGCTCGACACGCCGGGCGATATTCCCGCGAAGCTCATGGCTGGTATGCAGGCCGCACGTCAGATGGGCGGGGACGGGCGTTGCTCTTGTTCCGCGGGCGATGCAACGTCGTGCGGTTGCCCGCCGGCCGAGTTCGACAAGGTCGGGCACATCGGCGGTATGGTCGTGGCGCGCATCGGCGACACAGATGACACGGTATGCGACGCCGCCGGATGCGTGGACGGCGACTACTTCATGCGGCTGAATGTCCCGTTCCAGTTGGACGAGGATCCCGACCCGGTCGTGCAGTTGCAGGCGCTGTTTGACGCTTGGCGTGCCGACCTGGCTGGCGTGACCGACGCGATTCAATCTACCGCCGTGCCGATAATGTCGGCGATACCATCGGAAGTCGGATCCACCGGGACGCTACGCGTCATGCTCAGAGATTGGCAGGGCAGTGCGGTGGATGTGTCACCGCAATTGCCGAGCATCACGCACGCGCCAGGTAGTCAGGGCATCGGAACGGTCGGCGACATGTCGCATATCGATACCGGCGTGTACGAGATCGAGATACACGCGGGGGGGAGCACTGGAACCGACCGGTTTCGTATCACGACCTACGACGGCGCGCGTCCGGTCGTGCTGATGCCCGATGCGACGTTGCATTATCAGCTTCTTGGTGACGTGAATTGTGATGGCAGTCGGGATGTGCTCGATATCGCCCCGTTTGTGATGGCGCTCACGAATCCGGAGGGTTACGCGGCGACGTTTCCAAGCTGTGGTGCCGCACTGGCCGACACAAACCGCGACGGTCGCGTAGACGTGTTCGATATCGATTCGTTCGTGGAAATCATCCTGCCGTGAATCGAAGTCGCATGTACGCGCGCAGTCTACAGCAATCGATTGCTGCGTTGGCTGTTCCCTATCCCTTCAAACCCGTGGTTGAGATGCCGCGGATGAAGGTGCGTTGGGCGAATAGGAACAGGATCACGACGGGCAGAATGATCAACGTGGCGGCGGCCATCAGTTGGTTCCACGGTGTGTCGCCGGACTTGCTTTGGAGGAATTGCAGGCCGAGCGCGAGCGTGAACTGCTCCTGGTGCGAGAGGTAAATCAGCGGGCCGACCAGGTCGTTCCATACGGCCAGACAATGGAACAGCGCGACGACCGCCAGCGCCGGCTTCGACAGCGGCAGGATGATGAGCCAGAAGCAGCCCCAGCGCGAGCAGCCGTCGAGCATGGCCGACTCTTCGAGATCCTTGGGGATGCCCATGAAGAACTGCCGCAAGAGGAAGATGTTGAACGCGGCCCCAAACCACGCCGGCACCCATAGCGGCAAGAATGTCCCGACCCAGCCGAGTTTCTGGAAGATAATGTACTGCGGCACCATGATCACCGGAAACGGAATCATCATCGTCGCCAGACAGATGCCGAACATCAAATTCCGCCCGCGAAAATCGATCCGCGCGAAGCCGTAGGCCGCGATCGCGCTGGCCATGACCATGCCGACCAGGCTGAGTGCCGCGATGATGAGCGTGTTACGGGCGTACAGTGCGAAGTCGAAGCTCTCGCTGCGCAGCACCTGTTGATACGCGATCAGTTGCGGATTCTCGGGGATGATGTTCGGGTGTCGCAATTCGTCCGGGGGTTTGATGCTGACGCTGAACATCCAGATCAGCGGAAAGATGAACAGGCCGGCGACGACGCATAGCAGAATGTAGACGCCGATTCCGCCGCCACCGCTTCGATAGCCTGTCTGTCTCCGAGCCGGCATCTATGCTCCGCGGTAATGAACGGTTCGCCGACTGACCAGGAATACCACTCCGGTCAGGCCGACGATAATCAGCAGTTGAATCCACGCCATCGCGCTGGCGTAGCCCATCTTCAGGTAGCGAAACGCGTTGTCGAACAGGTACATCGTGTAGAAATAGGTTGAGTCGTTCGGTCCGGAGCCGGTACGCCACATTACGTACGGCAGTGCGAAAATCTGCCAGGTGCCGATGATGCCGACGATCACGTTGAAGAGGATCACCGGGCTGAGGCCGGGCAATGTGACGTGGCGGAAGCGTTGCCAACGCGAAGCGCCGTCAAGCTCCGCCGCCTCGTAGAGCGTCTCCGGAATCTCCTGCAAGCCGGCGAGGTAGATCACCACCGGCGAGCCCAGCAGCCACATGCTGATGATGACCAGTGCCAGCATGGCCCAGCGCGGCTGACTTAGCCAGCCGGGGCCGTCGGCCAGATCCCGCCCCAGTTCTGCCAACGGGGCGGTTGTTTCGCTATCGCCGCTGGCATGGTGGATGGCGTTCGTGACGGGTTGCACCACGTGGCCGACTGGGCGAATCACTTGGTTCACGAGCCCGGCCTCGGGGCTGAGCATCCACATCCACATCACGCCGACGGCCACCAGCGGCACGATGGTCGGCAGGAAGATGCAGGCCCGGAAGATCGCCTGGCCGCGCGCCTTCTGATTCAGCAGTACCGCCAGCAGTACGGCGATGATGGTCCCTAGCGGGATAGCGATCGCCGCGTAAATCAGCGTGTTGCGCACGACGGCGTGAAACTTCGCGTCGTGCATCAGGTTGGAGTAATTTTCGCCGCCGATGAAGACGGGTGATTCGAGCAATGGGTAATCGCAGAAGCTGATGTAGAGCGAAAGCCCCATCGGAAACGCCAGGAACAGCAGAAAGCCCAGCCACCATGGGGCCGTCCAGAGCATGCCGCTGATCCAGGACGAGCGTGCTTGCTTCACGGCGTTGTGCTCCCGGTCGATTGCTCGCCGCGCCGCAGCGCGTACATGCGTTGGTGCTCACTGACGACAGCGTCGATGCGGCGTTGGGCGGCGGCGACCTCGGCCAACGGATCGGATCGACCGCCGAGGATGTTCTCGTGCATTTTCTTCAACTCGTCCGTGGCGATGGCCCAGGTCGGCATCTGCGGATAGCCGAAGGCATCGGGCGACGAGGCCATTTCGTCAAACACGCGGATGAACTGGTTCTTGTGCTCGGCGTAGAAACCGGGCCCGGGCGTGCGGAAGGGCGAGATCTTGCCGTGCCCGCAGCAAAGGCGTTCGAGCACGTCCTGTTGCAAGACGTATTCGAGGAAGATCACGGCTTCGCGCGGATGATGAGCGCCGGTCGGAATGACAAACAGGTCGGTGCTGGCAAAGGCGCGGTGCAGATCGGGCCGGACCGATGGGAACGGCGCGACGGCGTAATCAACGTCCGGTGTGTACTTGTTGATCCAGTTCGAAAGCCAGGGGCCCTGAAAGACCATTGCCAGACGCTCGTCGAGGAACGGGTTCTGCGCGCCCTCGATTGCGCCCATCGTACCCTCGAAACGCAGCACCGCCGGCAGGCCGAGAGCCCGGCGGCGCTCAGCCGTCCACGTCGCGGCCGACCGGCCGGCATCGGTGTCGATGTGAAAGTGCTGGCCGTCCCACATATTGGCATCGAAGAAGCAGGGCCAGATCCAGTGCCACCAGCCGAGCATGCCGGGCGATGTGGTGAAGCCGAGTTGGACGATGCGTTCGCGCGTCTCGGGGTTTTCGTAGCGCGTCAGACGCTTGGCGTATTCGTTGAGTTCCGCGGTGGTTGTCGGCGGACGATTGGGGTCGAGGCCGGCTTCACGAAATAGGCGGCGATTGTAATACAGCCCGATCGTGTATGGCGTGCTCGGCAGGGCGTACAGCGTGCCTTCGTAGCGGCCGATCTGAAGCCAGATCGGCTTGAAGTCATCGAGATTGATCGACGCATCGGCGATGAGATCTTCGAGCGGCATCAGCGCGCCACGCTCGGCGAACTGTGGGATGATGTAATCGAACAGGCCGGCAACATCGGGCGGATCGCCACCGGCGGTCGCGATCAACATGCGCTGATCGACGTTGCTGACGGAGTTGTAATCGACCCAGATGTTCTGCTTAGCGCCGACGGTCTGGTTGAACTCGTTGACGATGGTCTGCATCACCTGGGCTTCAGTGCCCGACCACTTCTCCCAGTAGTGGACGACCGTTCGTCCGGGCGGCACGTCAACCTGCCCGCGCGGCCCGAACAGCAGCAACGCTGCGGCCGGCAGGCCGAGAATGATCAACAGAATTGTGCCTCGCACGGTCATGCTTGTGGCAGTCCAGGACTATCCGTGTGCCACGGCTCTGTGAGCCGTGTGTCTGGGTGGCAAGTGGCACGGGGATGTTCCCGTGCCTGCGATCATCGACATTAGTTACCGCAGCCGGGGTCAGCCGGGACTTCGGGCCCGCTGGCGTCGAGGCAGTCGAAGAAGCTGCCAAGATCGCCATCGTCAATCACGCGGTCGCCGTCGCGGTCGAAGCACAGGCAGCTTTCCGGATCGGCGGCGTTTTCGGCCGGGCAAAGCTGCATGAGCGCAATGTCGCCGAGATCCACGTCGCCATCGATATCGGCGTCGGCAAACGGTAACCCGCAGTCACACGCGTCGCCAATGCCGTCACCGTCGCTGTCCTGTTGCGCGCGGTTCCAGATGCCGACGCAGTTATCGTAAACGTCCGCGATGCCGTCCGCATCAGTGTCCAACTGGAATGGCTGGCGCGCCTTGAAGAATAGCGGCTCGATGCTCTCCACCAGGCCGAACATCAGGAACGTGTGATCGACGAGGCCGGCATCATACGGCAGCCAACTGGCGTCCTGCGATGAGACACGCGTCGCGCCGTAGCGCAGGCGCGAATCGCTGGTGGGTGGCTGGTCCTCGAGGAAATCGAACAGGGCGTCGATGTCACCCCAGGCGGCGACGGCCTCGGGGCCGAAGACGTTCTCATGGTCGTACATGCGGTCGGCGTTATAGCCGCTGGGGTCGACCCCGGCCGTCAGGCCGTAGCGGTACGGCTGTCCAAGCTGGTATGAGGAATAGAGGCTGTCCGCGTACTGCTGGTTGCGGAAGAGCTGCTCGAAGTCCTCGGTTCGCGCGAAGTCGGCGTTGAAGAAGTGGCTCTGATGGACCCAGAACGCCGGCGCGTAGACGGACGTGTTGTCGGTCAGGGTCGGGATGCCGCGATACGACTTAGTCGGCGTGTTGGCGGGATCGAGCCACAGGTGTGCGATCGCCGGTGCACGCGTTGCGCCGGGTTCGCGCAAGGCCAAGCTTACGACCAATACGTATTCGTTCCATGGTGGCAATGTCCCGGGCGCGCCGCCGCCATCGGGCGCCATGCCGAGGTAGACACGTCCGTTGAGACTTGGGTCGATGGCCGCGTCGAAGTTAGTCGTCGCGAACATCTCGTCGGCGTAGCTGGCGATGGTCGCGTTGTCCGGAAAGTGGTTCTTGGCGAACAACGCTCCGCTGACCAACAGTGCCGAGCCGATCGTCGTGTAAGTGTCGTCCCACCCGGAATACTGCCCGGTGTTTACGTCCATGCAGTGGACCCAGTGGCCGTCGGCGCTGCGGTCCGGGGTGATTCCAGGTGTGTGCCCGGAATATGCGCTCAGGATGCTTTCGACGAGCGGTTCGCTGAAGCTGATGATCTCCAACTGATCCGCCGCGCACAGGCCAAGCAGCGCGAAGCCGGCGGCATCAGGTGTCGCCGGATGGAAAGGTGTCTCCGATGGTGAGAGCGGTAGCGAGTCGCGCACCATGCCGTTGGCCTGAATGGCGTCCATCAGATAAAACGTGCAGCGCTGAAGCTGGCCAAGCCGCAGGGAGTCAATGGTGCCGCTGACAACTGTGCGCCTCAGCGACCAGCTACTCCACTGAATGCCGGTCGGCAGGCCCTCACCGACCTGCGCACCGACACCCTTTATCCGAATCCAGTTTGTTTGCCCTGGAGTGAAGTGGTCGAGGGGGATGGTGGCGGCGTAGACGCGGGCGCTGTCGATGAACTCGCTGTGCACCTGCTGAAGCTCTGCGAGCGTGGGGCCGGCCCAGAGCGTCAAGTCGAAGGTCTGAGAAACGTGCAGCGAGATCGCAATGCGGAAGCGGTAGTGCAGCGTGTTGGCTGGCACACTCGCGGGCAGGTTGAAGGCGATGTCGATCTGGTCGCCTTCCCAGCCCATTTCCCCGGGCCAGATTGTTGTCGTGCCGACGGTGCCGGTGAAGCCCTCTGGGTACTCGATTGACCACGCCGGACTGGCGAAGCTGTTAACCGTGAAGACGCTGTCGGCGAGGGTTGGCGCCAGGTTGGCCAGCCAAAGGATGGTGCAAAGTCCGGATGGGATCACGCGTTTTGGTGGCGTTTGGGCGTCCATTGCTGTCCTCGGGCCTGCAAGTGGCATGCAAGAACTGTCGGCTGAGATCTGAGTCATTCGAATCGCGTCAGAACTTATATCGGTTCCTGGCGCATACGTAAGTCAGGGCATCGCGTCGCAAAGCTTTTGTGCTACGTAGGTTATCGAGAAACCTATCCGCCGTGTCGGGCGGCACGAGCGCCGGACTGACAATTGTCGGGCTATAATGATGGTAGGCATTCGGGGAGTTCCGACAGCTTCCCCGGGCGCCATCTGTTTGAGTCAGCATAGCAAATACTGAAAGCGCTTGCAAACTCATGAAAGCGCTTGCAAAAACTTAATTCCAGGGTACACTATTAGTACTGGGGCATGTCCCTGGGCACGTTCTTTTCTAGCGTAAGAGGCATATCGATTCGTTGGACAACATCGTCGGAGGATGGAGAAGACCATGAGAACAAAAGCACTACTCATAGCAACGGCAGTCGCCTTTTTGGCCATGCCGGCACTGGCGGCCGTCACGGACATCGATTCCGTAAAGATCCAGGAACGCCGCTTCAACGACTACCCCGGTTCAACTCTCGTCACCACGAACAACTACCCCTCCCTGGTCGGTTTCACTGAGAGCAACTTTGGCACTGGCGGCTGGGCTAACCAGCACGTCGCACGCTTCTCCGCCGACGGCGGCGCGAGCGATCGCCTGTTCTACAACAACGAGCCCTTTGACATCAGCTTCGAGATCATGCTCGATGCCGGCACCCTCGCTGGCAAGGAAGCGGGCATCCGTATGGACAGCTTCATCGCCGGCGAAGGCTTCTTCATGGTCAAGGCTGCCGGCGAGGTTGCTTGCTGGGGTGGTCCGTTCCCGTTCTACAGTTTTGGTGGCAGCGCGTACTCGCCGGGGACCCTGGCGACCATCCGCATGATCTACACGCCTGATGACGACACCGATCCGTGGGATGGCGACGCCGCCACGATGGAGTACATCTACAACGGCGCGTCGAGCGGCCCCCTGAATTTTGGTAACCTCGAGAACGGCATGATCGACGGCTCGGACATGGGCGTCTTTCTCCAGAACGCCGTTGATGACAACAATCCTGGCGACTTCGGAATGGTCGAATACACCAACTTCAACATCGCCGTTCCGGAACCGGGTAGCGCGCTGCTGGTGTTGGTTGGTCTGGCGTTGCTGCGGCGGCGCTAGTCAGAAACGTGAATCAGCCGGTGCGGAGCCGGCATTGTGAGAGTTGCAACAGCGAGGTCGGGCTGGTCTCGGCCGCACCCGAGACCAGCCGACGCTCGCGGCGACGTGCGGAGGAGTGGTCGGTGGCCGACGGAGCGCAGACGATGAATTCAAACCAAGCGACAATTCGATCCCGTGCGAGCGCTTTTACGCTGATCGAGCTTCTGGTGGTTGTTGCGATAATCGCCCTGTTGATCTCAATCCTGCTCCCATCACTCAGCGCGGCGCGCGAGCAGGCCAAAGCTGCTGTCTGCAAATCCGGCCTGCATCAACTCGCGCTTGCCACGACGTACTATGCGGAAGAAAACCGCGATCGCCTGCCGCACATTCTTGGGTCGCCTAAACCCGGTGACCCCACCACGACCAATGCGCCTTTCTACCAGTACCACCAGATCTTCTTGTTTTGGAAGTACCAGAAGAACCTGAAGATCTACCAGTGTCCGAGTGCAAAGAACGAGAACTCGGTGAAGAAGTACTTCGGCTCCGTCGGGACCACCGAGTACTACAGCTACTACTTTGTGCAGAAAGCTGATTCGTACTACCTGGATGCATGGCAGGAAGGACGCTGGCCCGAGATTGACCCGACCGAGGTCAGTGGCATGGAGATCCCGCAACTCTACACCGAGTACTGGTTCAATGACTGGAGTACTGGCGCCAAGAACGGTACCCGTGAGGTGCCGGCCATCAATGGCGGCGCCATCGCCAAGATCCCGCTGCCGAGCCTGGCCGTGGCGATCAGCGATGCTGTCTGGGAATCGGAAAACCCGCGTCATCGCGGCGGCAGTCAACTCGCCTTCCTGGACGCGCACGCGGACTGGTACAAGCGTGATCGCTATCTCGACCCGGAGGGCACGAAGAACGGCAACACGCCAAAAGACTATGACGCGTGGGGCAACCGCCCGTTCTACGCGTGGGGACTGACGAAAGAGGGATTCAACGCTCTGCCGTGACAGTGACGGGTGTCGCGCGGTGAACACCGTGCGCGACTGCCATCCGGAAGCGCCGGTCGCGCTTCGCGTCGAACGCCCGTGGCGGAGGTTTGGAAAGGAAAAGCAGACATGAGACGGTGCCTAACGATCGCAGCGCTATTCAGCGCGGCCCTGATGCTCTCGACCGCCAGTGCC
>JAFGRR010000087.1 GCA_016935035.1 Phycisphaerae bacterium
CGATATCCGGCCGTTCCATGATGCGCTCGTATTCGTTGTACGCATCGCAGCCGGTGTACTTGCCGTCTCGCTCACGGGCGGCGTAGCGCTGCTCAATATGCCGGCGGGCCTTGTCGCGAGCTGCTGTGTCGACGTCGCAGACCGCGAGAATCTGCACGTTGTCATAGCCGGCGAGCGTTTGCACGTGAGTGCCGCCCATCTTCTTCAGGCCGATGATGGCGAGTGTGATACGCTCGGACGGCGACGTGGCACCCTGCTTGCCGAGCGCGCTGGCTGGGATGATGTACGGTGCGGCGGCCAACGCGGCATGCTTCAGAAATCTGCGGCGTGATATGGGTTGTCGTGGCATGGGTCACTCATTCTCAGTGGTTTGGTCCAGTGGACAAATCCACACGTTGCGGAAGCTGGCCTGGCAGCCGTGCTCCTGGAGACGCAGCGGGCCGTCCGCCGGGCCTTCGGGTTGGCCGGCGCCGGTCTTGTCCGTGACCTCGACATTGTTGTGAATGCACGTGCCGTTGTGGTAGACGGTCATGCGCGCGTTGGCGGTTTTCTGGCCGTCGGCGTTCCAGCGCGGGGCGTGGAAGGTGATGTCGTAGGTCTGCCACTCGCCTGCGGGTAGGGCCATGTTGTAGTCGGGGGCGCGTTGCCGGTAGATGGCGCCGCAGAGGTCGTCGGCGCGGGGGCGTCCGCTGGAGTTCAGGATCTGCACTTCGTAGCGTTGCTGGATGTACACGCCACTGTTGCCGTTGTGCTGATAGTCCTGGCCATTGTCGGTGATGCGGAACTCAACGTGTATCTGGCAGTCGGCGAAGGTCTGTTTGGTGACGATATCGCCGGTGCCGGCGACAGTGGTGAGTATGCCGTCAGCGAACCGCCACTTGATGGTTGAGTCGGGCTGGTCGGCGTGTTGCCAGGTGGACAGGTCGCCGGCGGGAGTGAGCAGCATGACGGCTTCGGGCGGCGGAACGTCGCCGGGGTGGCCCAGGTCGAGGATGCGGATGTTTCGCCAGCGGACCTCCATCGGCTCGCTCTCCTTGGTGCCGTGTACCTGGAGGGCGATGAAGCCGGTGCGCGTGAGGTGGTCGGTGAGGTCGGCGGCTGCGATGCCGTTGAGCCAGGTCTTGATGCGGTCGCCGACAGCGACGACGCGTACATGGTTCCAATCATCCTGTTTGAATGCCCGCCGGGCTGCCTCGTCGTTCTTGAGCGAAAACAGCCAGCCGCGGCGGCTTTCGTCATAGATGCCGGCCGACCAGGCGCGTTCGGACGGATCGATCTCGATCTGGTAGCCGTGTACAACGCCATCGCGATAGCCAGTGACGCTGTTGCTCCGAACCTGAACGCCGGAGTTCAGACGCGGATCGACAAGGAATTCGTATTCGAGAATGAAATCGCCGTAGTCGCGCCGCGTGCACAGAAAGCTGTTGGGTGTATTCGGCACGCTCTGACCGATGATGACACCATCCTGCGCGCGGTACAGGGCCTGACCGCCGCGTTGTACCCAGCCATCGAGCGTGTCGCGTTTGGGGAGTGTTGTCCAGCCGTAGTTGGCGTCAGTGGTTTGTGCCGGCGCGGCGGCGCAGGCGAGGACGGTGGCGGCGATCAGTGACAGTCGGTTCATCACGACATGGCCATCCTATGCACATGCTCTGGCGTACGGCCGGTTTGTGGGCCGATGCGCCGTCATTGGAACCGGATAGGTGCCGCAGTTCAACCGGGCGGGGGCGCCGATGGTGGTCGTCGCATATGCGCATGCGGGTAGGTTATGACCCAGAATAAGTCTGACCTCTTTGACTATCGCTGTTGAGGTTACCTAGCGCTCATTGGGTGGTAGTCCCCACGACTAGGGAGCGGTCGGGGTGTGCGTTGCGCCATAGCTGTGTTCGCGCGATGGGCCACGCCCCATTCGGATCCAACGAGAGGAGCAAGCACCCGACCGACATTCTGACAACTGCGCCGGCGACGGCGCGCTCGGGCGATCGGCATGCGTTGCGCACCGGCCCACCGTATGGAAAAGGAAACGCAAAGCAAGTCTAACTAAGGGGATGCAATGATGTCCACAAAGAGACGGGTTCACACGATCGTTGTTGCCGGCGCAGCCGCCGGAACACGCCGAGGTGCATGACTCAAGCGGTAAGCTCCTGGCCAACTGTCCGATGCCGACAGACACGATGCGCTGTTACGCGGGTGTGGCGTTCGGTCCGAATGAGGATCTGTACGTGGCGGCCACGGAGACCGGTCGTCGCGGTGCGGGCAGTCCGCGGCTGGTCAGGTACGACGCGGCGGACGGATACTCGAGCTACGACGTGATGACGCTCGGAGGTTGGCGTGAGGCGGGCAGCATCGTCGTAATGGTGCCGGAGCCGGCAACGCTGGTGCTGCTGGCGCTGGGAGCGGGTACGCCGTGGCGCCGCCGGTAGCCACGAAGAAACAGCAGAGAGTTGTGCGTACGGTGCAGGCCGGCGTTTGGCGCCGGCCTCGCTGTTTGTGTGGGTCATGAGCGACTTACGAGTCGCCGCCTGAGGGTGAACGCCGCCTGTGAGCAGGGTGGCGCGATCAGGGATTGTGTTGTGCAGCCATGTGACTGTGCATGTGTTGGCAACAGCGTGCCCTCCGGTGGTACGCTATGCGCGTGTGACCATGCCACGGTGAACTGCACCACGTACAGCACTGCGGCGGCGATCGGGCGGTTGACGGAAGCCGTCATGGACATTGAGTTGCTCAGTCGTTAGGCTCAGGTATAGTCGTTCGCCCGTGAACGGCGACTCGGACCTGCTGTGGCATTGCCCCGCCCTCACGAAGTGAGCATGAACAAGCTTCGACTACGCCGAAAATCACGGCATCTCCGCCAGTACTTGTTGTGTCTCGTCCTGCTATGGTCACTCACGGGTTGCGATGGCAAGCCGGCAGCGAAGTCGGACGGCGATGCCGCGGCGCGGCGAGCACCTGGTGACCGGCCGAACGTCATTCTGTACATGGTAGATACGCTGCGGGCCGACTGTCTGGGTTGCTACGGCCACCGGACGGTGAAGACGCCGGCGTTTGACCGGCTGGCGAGCGAGGGTACGCTCTTCGAGAGCGCCATCGCGCCAAGCTCGTGGACGCGGCCGTCGATTGCCTCCATCCTGACCGGCCTGCATCCGCAGGTCCACGGGGCTGAGCAGAACCCGGATGTGATCCCAGACGCGATCATTACTCTGGCCGAAGCGCTCAAAGCCGACGGCTATGCGACGTGCTGCATCACGACAAACCCCAATATGGGCTCCTTTTTCGGGTTCAGCCAGGGATTCGACGAGTTTCAGGAACTCTATGAGCGGCGCGTGGCGGGTTACGTCGATGGTGGACGCGAGCTTGTCACGCCGTCGGACGAGGTGACTCGGCGGGCGATCAAGTGGCTGGAGCAGGCGCCGGAGCCCTTTCTGCTGGTCACGTTGACGGTGGACCCGCATACACCGTACGCGCCGCCGGCACGCTTCGACACCTACGGCGGTGACTATGCCGGCAACGTCCAGGGGCACGGCGCGTGGCTGAAACGCAAGGACCTGAGTGAGGCGGACAAGCAGCGGATCCGCTCGCTGTATTGGGGTGAGGTTTCGTTCAACGACCACTCATTCGGCAAGCTGGACGACTTCCTGCATCGGCAACGGTGGTACGACCGGACGGTGCTGCTCTTCACGTCGGATCATGGCGAGGAGTTCTGGGATCATGGGCTGCGTGGGCACGGGCAATCGCTGTATGAGGAAGTGCTGCACGTGCCGCTGATTGTCCGGCGGCCGGGCGTCATCGCCGCCGGCGGCAGAATCACCGACCCGGTTCGACTCGTGGACATCGTGCCGACGCTGTTGGCAGAGGCGGGGCTGCCGGCGATACCGGACGTGGATGGGGGCTTGCTGTTCGGCCCGGACAATGCCCGTGGTACGCCCAGCTTCTCCGCACTGGAGCATGCGGGACGCAGTCTGTATGCCATGCGCGACTACCCGTGGAAGATGATCTCGAACCTCAAGAGCGGGCGGAAGCAGTTTTTCAATCTGGCGGAGGCGCCAAATGAGTTGCATATGGCGGCTGCGGCGAGTGCCGCTGAGGCGTCGCGGCTTGACGACATGATCAAGGCCCGGCTCGAGGCCAACGCCGCCAAACGCGCGCGTGTACACGCCGGCGTGGCACTGCAACAGCGATCGACCGACCAATTGCCGGACGACGCCCGTCGTACCCTGGAGTCGCTCGGCTACGTTGGCGATGACCCAAACGACAAGTAGCACACGCCATTCAGGGCCTTCGCGCACCGTGGGGCTGAACCAGTCGCAGTACGGTGTTTCCACATTGCGGATGCGCACAACCAAGAGAGCCGTGGCACATGCGGCGGCGGGGTGAGATTGTGTGGGCTAAAGGCGTCGGAGTATGCCGACTACCACTCCCTGGATCGTGACGTTCTGGACAATAATCGGTTCATATGCGGGGTTGGCTGGTTGCAGCCGGACGCCCCGTGGGTCTCGGTAGAAGCGTTTGAGTGTGGCCTCGCCATCATCGAGCAGGGCGACGACCGTCTCGCCGTCACTGGCGGTATCGCGTCGTTCGGCGATGACATAATCGCCGTCGCAGATGTTGTCGTCGATCATGCTGTCGCCGGTGACGCGCAAGACGAAGTTGCCGTGGGGCGAGACAAACATCTCCTCGAGATCGACGGTTTCCCGGTCCTCGATGGCTTCGATTGGGTGTCCGGCGGCGATTACGCCGACGAGCGGAAGACAGGTGGCGCGCTCGTCGGGAAAGTCGATGTCGCCGCTAAGTTGCAAAGAGCGTGCCTTGTGTCTCAAACGCTTGAGATAGCCCTTTTTTTGCAGGGCGGCGATGTGTTCGAACACGGTGACCTTGCTGACGCCGAACTCGTCCGCCAATTCTTGCATTGTGGGGGCGTAGCCCCGGGCACGCGAGAAGTCCCGGATAAATGTCAGGACACGGAGCTGCTTGGGTGTCAGCGACGTTTGGCGCGGTTTGCTCGGTTTGCGGGTCGGCATGACACCACTCCTCGGCCAGGAATGCACTGAGGGAGCCAAGGACCACCGGCGGAAGCGGGCGCCGGGCGGCCGCCCACAAATCCTGCGATGGAATCAAGTCTCCGAAAGAAGCCGCCTCGGCCGGCTCGGCTATCTCGCGCGCGACCAAGTCGTCGCGCATGGTGCGGAACTGCGCATCGCTCAGCGGCCTGATCTCAACATCTTCGAGACGCGGTCCGGTGCTGTGGATGGTCTGGCGGAAGTCGCCGCCGGGACCGAACATGCAAACAAGCCCGTCGTCCTTTGATCGCTTCCTTGACAAGGCGCACTCCTTTGCGCGACGTTGTCGCCTAAAACCGCTGGGCGATCGTAACCGCCAACAATACGAATAGTACCCTAACATTTCCCGTTGTCAAGTATTTGGACAGGAATTAGCAGACGCAATCGGTCCCGGGTGTTGTATTCCGCTTGGCTGCGGCCGCAATATGTGGATGCACGAGCCGTGCTATCCACCAGCGGTGGCGGAGGCTGTTTCTGGACCAGATTCGCAATATGTTCGGTATTATCGGGCCTCTTGGCCGTAGGTCGTGCCGCGCCAGTTCGTCGACGTTGCCCCGAGCGCCTTCGTCATGGCGTTGAGGGTCATTCCCAGCGCAAGCACGGTTCCGAGGGGATATGTTAGGGCCCAAGGGCTGGCGATTCCGGACAGGCGGTAGAAGCGCCAGAGGATGGATTGCTGGGCCAGCACGGCCGTACCTGCCGCCAGCGCGAGTTGCCACCAGTTGGTGCCCGCCAACGGTGAGAGCACGAGCGTCAGGTATGGTGAGAGGCTGGCGACCGAGAGCAGCAGGAAGCTGGCGATGAGTCGCGGTATGGTGCCGAAGGACCCGTAGAAGATCCGGCTCCACCCGCGCCAGATGGCGCGCAGGCCGGTATACATGCGAACCCGGTAGGTGTCGCCGCCACGGATGACGCGGAAGGCCAGCCGGAGCTGCTTGGCGCGGCGGGCCATGTGCATGTCTTCGTTCAGCGTGGCTTTGACCGCTTCGTGTCCGCCCATCGCATCGTACGCCTTGCGCGTCATCAGCATGAACGCCCCGTTCGCGTACGCGCAGGCCGAGTCCGGGCTGTTCACCTTCTGCGGCGGATTCCAGTAGACCATGATCGCGCTGGCGACCGGTTGGACGACGCGCTCCCAGAATGAGCCAGCGTCGATCTTGGGCAGGACGGAGAGAAACTCGACGTTGTTCCGTAGGGCGAACGAGACGGCCGCCGACAGGAGCTTCGGCGAGTCGAAGGTGCAGTCCGCGTCCGTGAAGCAGAACCAGTCGGCCGTGGCGTGCTTGAGACCTTCGTTCATGGCGTGGTTCTTGCCGAACCAGCCGGGCGTCAGGGTTTTGACGTGGACGGCGGTGAGGCGGTCGTCGCCGGCGGCGATCTCATCCATGATCGCCCCTGTGCGATCCTCGCTGCGGTCATTGACGGCGATGGCCTGGAGCTTGGGGTAGTCCTGGGCGAGGATGCCCTTCAGACAGCGGCCGATGTTCTCCTCTTCCTCTTTGCCGGCCACCAGCATCGAAAGTGGCGGCAGCTCATCCGCCGGCGTAACAGCATCAGCGTCAGACAAGATCGGCTCACGTTTCCCCGCATTAATCTGCAAATGCCGCTTCAGCCAGATAACCCCGATCAGACACATGAACCAGAACCACCAGGCGGCGAACAACGACTCGATTGGGGGAACCATGGCACTCAACGCGGCGACTCCTGGGATGCCGGGCTATGAAGTCGGGCAAGCGTATCCGGTCGGGCGGGTTTGTACAAACGGACGTAGCGGCGTGGGGCTCGAACGCCGTGGTGGCCTGCACATTCAGTGGCGCGGCGCTGCCAGAGAGTCCCGAACCGCACAGACGCACGCACCCACCGGATCGAGGTCCGGAGTTCATCATGCTGTCAGTGTCTGGTTCGGGGCGCGGCCGCGGATACCGGCGATCGTCTTTCTGGTCGATGTCAGCGTGCTCGGCGCACTACCGGCGTGCTCAGTAGCAACAGTAGTGCGATGGCCGTCGGCTCCGGCGTCCACGTCGGGTCCGTGGCCAGTAGCATCCCCGGCGGGGGGCTGAAGAGAGCGAAGTCGGTGCCATCGGCGTCAATTGTGCCGATTTGCATGTGGCTGCCAGGGCCGGTGTTATATGCGAAGGTCACACCTTGGTCGCCGCCCATCCAGTCGGGGAAGAACGCGCCATTAGGGATGCTGAGGTTCGTCAGGTTCGTGGCGGGACCGCCGGGGACGTTGTTCATGATGTAGAGGTCGTAGAGCTGGTCGTAGCTGGCACGTCGGCTGAACACTACCTGGCCGCTGGCATTGACCGCTATGCCGCCGCCGATGTGTGATGGTGTGGCGTCAAGCGTCATCTGGTCCCAGACGCTGGCCGAGACCGTGTAGCGGAAGACGTTCTGGTGCCAGGGATAGTCCATGGCATGTACCATGATCTCGTCGCCGGTTGGACCCCAACTCATGCCCTGAAGTGAGTTGTACACGCCATCACCAACGCCGTTGGTCGTCAGGATGATCTTGTTAGTGCCGTCGGCGTTGATCACGCCCATCCCGCCGGCGTCATTGGTGGCACGGTAGACCAGTCGCGTGCCATCCGGCGACCAATCGAGAATGGACGAGCCCTCCCCGAGATCCGATGCGGAGAACTCGCTGTTTGGGACGATCTGTTGATTGGTGCCGTCAGCATTCGCGGTGTATATCGCCCATGTTCCGCCGCGGTCGGACAGAAAGGCAATGTGCTGTCCGTCGGGCGAGAAAGCGGGGGCGATCTCGGCGGCGGGATTCTGGATGAGCGGGGCCATGTTGGCACCATCGTCGTCCACGACCCAGATGTCCGCGTTACCGCCCTGCGAGATGTACTGGTCGCCTGTTACAAAGGCGATCTTGCCAGCTAGCAGAGTTGGCACCGCGGCCCAGAGGCAGAGCGCCAGGGGCAGCATGGCCAACGCTGTACGGATCCGGTTCGGTCTTGGAATCCAGGGGCTGGTCTTGCTTTTTGTGCGCGGAGTTGGCGTCTGCATGGCTTTCTCCTCTTCCAAGAGACGGCATCGCAATGCGGTCATTCAGAGACGGGTGCGGAGAAAGACTGAGACTGAGTTCTGCCCCGCCTGAAAACGGCCCACAGGCCGCACTGTACAGCGCGTGGTTCAGCACTCAACAGCTGACACGCTTATGGTGGTACGGGTTTTTTCCGCCTAGCGTCACTGAATCGCTTACGGGACGCGGATGGCAAAGAAAGACAGCCCAGACCACGGGGCCTGGGCTGCCTGCTTGGATCGGATTGTGACCTACGGTCCGCTACTCCGGCTTTGGCATGTCCTTCGGCAGCACGAACTTGGACGGGTCAGGCATCTTGTACTCGGGGAGGTCTTCGTCGACGTTGGCGATGTAAACCCACCAGTTGTTGTAGCCGTACTTGGTGGCGCCGGGGTACTTGGGCAGGTGCTCGAGGATCCACTTCTGGTAGCCGAACTGGTTGTTGCCCCATTCCTGGGCGGAGATCAGGCGCGGCTCGCCGCTGATGTCGGGGTAGCGCATCCAGTTGTCGGCCCAGGAGAGTGTGCGGCGGGAGTTATTGTAGTCGTAGCCGCTCTGGCCGTTGGGGGGCACGTGGCAGTTGCCTACCTGCGATGGTGTGCCTACGTGGTCCATTTCGAGCCAGGAGAAGACGTTCCAGGGGTCGCGGAGTTTGTGCGTGTCCCAGACGCCGTCGGAGCAGGCCAGCAGGGCCATGCTCTCGATGCGGTGCGTGTAGCTGTGGATCATGTTGTCGGGGCCGACCTCGTAGTTGAAGCCCATGACCCAGGTGGTCTGGTCGAGTTCCTCGGGGATGTCGTAGGGGCGATAGAGCCACATGTTGTCAGTCGGGCCGAAACGGGCGTAGCGGTTGGGGATGTAGCCGGCGAATTCGTCAAAGTGCATGCCGCCGGCGCCCCAGACCCAGAGCTCGGTGATGTGCTCTTTCTTGAAGCGTTCGAGGAGGTTGTTCTCCTCGAAGAAGCCGCGATACGAAGAGGTCGAAGGCTGCCACTTCTGTGTCTTGCGGACTTCCAGGAACGACTCGTCGGTGTAGCGGAAGCCGTCCATCTTGATGGGGTAGCCGTCGACCTCGATGACGTCGACGATCTCGTAGTTGATGTAGCCCCAGCTCGCCTGCTGGATGACGTTGGCGAGAATGTGGGAGTATTCGACCGGGTCGCAGCCGTTGCAATGCTCGATGAACGTCTTGCCGCCCTCGGACTCAAGCACGGGGTTGTAGATGAGGACTATGACCTTGGCGTGCTTGCGGCCGGTGGCGACCTTCTCGTCGTAGTGGAAGGGTGGGCGTTGCCATTCCATCTCGGGGCGCCCTTGGAGGACGTATGAGCCGGTGTGGGTTTTCTCCCCCGCCGGCTTGACGAGCGGCAGGTCGCGCCAGGTCTGGGCCATGGCGGATGTCACGATGCTCAGGCCGATCAATGCGGTGATGACTTTCACGGGAACTCCTTTCGGGCAGGCTCGGGTGGGGGGCACGCCTTGGCGTGCCGAGGGCTGGATTATAGCGAGGCGAGCTAACGTGCGTCAATGAACCGGTATATTGCCGATGACAGAGGGCGTAATTCGGCCGCGTTGGCATTGGCGCGGTGAGGTCGCCGGTGTTCTACGGCCGCCGCTAGGGGCGGCCGGCACGCGGGGCACGCATCCTGGCTGGCGCGGGAGACTGCTCCCGCGCCAGCCGGCGGCATCTGGTTGGTGTGCGCCGCTATTCCTCGGCCGGCTTGGTTGGGACGGCGGTCACGGTGAAGCGGCGGGCTGGCTGGTTGTACTTGCGCACCGCGTCACGGACTTGGTCGCCGGTGATGGCCTCGAAGGCTTCCTTCTCGACCTTCTCGTCGGCCAGGCTGCGGCCGTGCAGGTCGTAGTGCTCAAGAATGTCCGCCCAGTACCCCGGCTCGCGCATCTGCGTGTCGAGGTTGTTGGCCACCTGCTTCTTGGCGTTGGACAGCTCCTCTTCGGTAGGACCCTGCTCGGCGAACTCGTCGAACATCGCATGCACCTGCTCGGCGACCAGTTCGGCCTTGCCCGGCTCACAAGGAGCGCCGGCCATGAACTGGGCCGAGTCATCGTAGATCCACGATGGGCGATACATCGCACCGATTGAGTAGACCAGGCCCTGGTCCTCGCGAATACTCTTGATCAGACGTGTGGACAGAATCTGCGACGCCAACTCCAGTGCCCGACGGTCCTGAACGGCGCGTCCCTCGGCGGCCACGAAGCCGGCCATGGCAATGCTCTGTGGCGTGATGGTCTCGACCTCGACATGGCGGGACAGCGGTCCCTCCGCACGGATCGTCTTGCGAAGTCCGTCGAAGCTGGGCGAGCGATCGCGCTTGGGCAATGAGCCAAGGTAGCGTTCGATCAGCGGCATGGCGTCTTCGAGAGTGATGTCTCCGACAATTGCGACCTCGATCGGGGCGGTGCGGCAGAGGCGGTTGTACCAGGCTTGGCCTTCCTCGATCGTCTGGTGGTTGATGATGTCCTCGGTTGTGAACATGCGGCGCGGGTCGCCGTTGGAAAGCAGGTCCGCCATCGCCTGCATGGCTTGGAATTGCGGCATGGTCTTCATGCGTTCGAGCCTCTGAAGGGACTCGAGCTTCCAGTTGTCGAAAGCGGATTGCTCGATGACTCCGTCGGTCAGCAGAGCATGTGCGAGTTGGAGACCGGCTTCGAGGTCCTCGGGCGAGCCTTGGATGGAGAGGTCGAAGGAATCGCCACCGGCGCGCATGCCGCGGCCGCCGCCACCTACTCGGATGTTCTTGCCAGTCATGAGGTCGCGGATATCGGTTGAGGCGAGGCGGTTGGTGGCGGGCTGTCTGAATGCGAGCATGGCCACGGAAGTGACGCCGGCGTTGTCCTTGGTCTCCTCGATCGTTCCACCGGCCAGGGCCATGTTGATGCTGACGGCGTCTTTCTTGTAGTCCATGAAGCGGTGGTGGACGCGCACGCCGTTGGACAGCCAGGCACTGGTGATGCCGAGGTCGGCGTCGATCGTGCTCTCGACGACCTTGCCGGGCGTCGGCAGGACGGCGAGCAGATCACCGGCGTCGGCCTTCGCTTTCGGGGCGGTGACTTCTTGTTCCCATGCCTGACGGGCGGCGGCGAGCAGTTCGTCGCGCGTCGGTACCTCGATGTCCTCTTTCTCGGGCATTTGCAGGACGCATGCGAACGTACCGGGGGTGAAGTGCTCGGTGAAGACCTTGTTGACCTCGGCCAGTTCGATCGTGGGTAGGATTTTGTTGCAGAGATCGAGTTCCTGTTGGGCCGACAAAACCGGGACGCCGTCATTTACGGCGGAGAGGATCGCCATGAGGATACTGCGTGCCGGGCGTGTTGATTCGGTGCGGACACTGCGTTCGGCGCCGGCGATGATCTCCTTGCGGACAAGTTCCATTTCGTGCTGCGTGAAGCCGAACTCGCGGGCGCGTTTGATTTCGGCGACAACCTCATCAACGATCTTGTGCCAGTCCATGGGTTCACCCTCGGCGACTGCTTCGACGAGCGTGGCATCGCCGAAGAAGTCATGGACGCCGGCGCTGGCCTCGCGATAGGTGGCTTCGCCCTTGTCTACGCGCTCGCGGTAGCGGCGGCCGATGATCCAGCCGCCGATGCCCTCGACGAGCTCATCGCGCCATTGCTCGACGGTGGTGACGGGGGGGCGCGCGGGGCGCAGGTTGGATATCATGAGTTCGCAGCTCGTCATCTCGGGGTCGGTGACGATGATGCCACGCGGCTTGTTGAAGGGCTTGAATTCGGGGCCCGGGGCGGGCTGTGGTGGCAGCGGCGACTTGTAATCGCCGAACCACTTCTTGACGAGCGGGATGACATCATCCGGGGCGCGGTCGCCGACGAGCAGCACGGTGACGTTCTCTGGTCGATACCAGGTCTGGTAAAACTCGACAAACTCGGAGCGCGGGGCGCCGGTAATGACCTCTTCCTTGCCGATGGGCATGCGATGTGCAAAGCGTGAACCCTCGAAGAGCTCTGGCCACAGCTTGTCGCGCATGCGCTGCTGGGGGCTCATGCCGGAGCGGAGCTCGGCCATGATGACGCCGCGCTCCTTGTCGATTTCCTCCTCCAGCAGCAGAGCTCTGAAGGCGTAGTCGCTGAGGACCATGAGGCTTTCGTCGATGGTCTCGGTCTTGGTATCGGGGATGAAGAGCATATAGACAGTCTGGTCGAAGCCGGTGAAGGCGTTGAGGTCGGCCCCGAACTCCATGCCGATGCGCTCGAAGAAGGGCACCAGCTCGCCGGGCGGGAAGTGCTCCGTGCCGTTGAACATCATGTGTTCCATGAAATGCGCCAGGCCCTGTTGCTCGTCGACCTCGTTAAGCGAGCCGGCGTCGACGTGGATCATGAGGGACATCTTGCCGGGGGGGTTGTCGTGCTGGCGATACATCCACTTGACGCCATTGTCGAGCGTTCCGGTCAGTATGCGTGAGTCGGATGGAAGTGGCTCGGCGGCCAGGGGGGCTGTTAGCGTGGTCAGGGTCAGTAGTAGTGCCGCGAGGGCCAGAGCGCGTTTTGTCATGGTGTGTTCCGCCTCACATGGTGGTGTCAGGTTTTGCCATTATCTACGGCTTGTTTTCGCCAGGGCGACAATCCACGATTCATCGGGACCGGCCGTCCCCCGAGTATACGCGCTATTCGTGGCGGAGTGCCTCGATTGGGTCGAGGTACGCCGCGTGTCGTGCGGGGTATATCCCGAACACGACGCCGACGGTCATGCTGATCCCGACAGCGAGCACAAGGCTCTGCGCGGTGACGACCGTCGGCATGCCGGCCAGGCGCGTAATCAGCCATGGTATCGAAATCCCGATCGCCACGCCGATCATGCCGCCCGCGGTCGAGAGCACGACGGTCTCGATCAGGAACTGTCCGATGATCTGTCGACGTTTGGCGCCGATGGCCCGGCGGATGCCGATCTCGCGCGTGCGTTCGGTGACTGAGGCGAGCATGATGTTCATGATGCCGATGCCGCCGACGAGCAGGCTGATGCCGGCGATGGAGCCGAGCACGATGTTGAACCGCTGTTTGGTTGCTTCGGCCTCGCGCAGCAGGGCCAGCGGGACGCTGATCTGATAGTCCATCTTAGGATGGTAGTTAGCCAGCATGCGTGTGAGGCCGGCGGCGACAGTCTCGACGTGGTCGATCGAGTCGACCTGCACGATGATCTGATGCAGCTCGACGGATTCACGCGTGAACGAGCCGGAGCTGATCTCGGTGCGGTAGTCGCCATGCCGCTCGCGGGCTACCTCGATGGGGATATAGGCGTCGATCTTCTGGTCGGGGGTCTGGAGCGCGCCGCCCTGACCGGCTTCGCTCTGTACGATTCCGATGACCTCGTAATACTCACCGCCGATGCGCAGCTTCTGTCCGATGGTCTGCTGAGTGGCCAGGATGCGTCGGGCACCGAACTCGGTCAGCACGACGACACCGGCGTGGGTCTGGTCGTGCATGGCGTTCAGCGTGCGGCCGGCGACCAGACGGCGCTGCACCAGGTCGAACCAGTCGGCCGTTGTGCCCATTACGCGCAAGTCAAGCGTGCGCTCGCCAAGGCGGCCCTCCTGTCGGATGATCTTGACCGGGACCGTTCGTTCGATTGCTCCAAAGGTCTGGCGCGCCCGTAGCTCGTCCTCGTACGTGAGGCCGTACATCATCACGCTGAATGGCGAGCGGTTGTTGGCGGATTCGTCCTCTACCGGCTTGATCGAGGAAATGATGATGTTGGTGCTGCCGAGCTTGCGGATCTGTTCGAGGGCTTCCTTGCTAGCGCCCTCGCCGACAGCCAGCATGGCGACGACGCTGCCAACGCCGAATACCACGCCCAGCATGGTCAGGAGTGAGCGCAGCTTGTGGAGCATCAGCGTTTTGATGCCGAGGCGCACGTTGCGCAGCCACCTGGTCTGCATCATGGCGTCACTCCGTCGATACGGTCGATCAAGCCGTCGCGCATGTGCAGTCGATGCGGTGCGTATTCCGCCAACTCGGGTTCGTGTGTCACCATGATGACGGTCTTGCCTTGGGCGTTCAGGTCGGCGAGCAGCGCCATGATCTGTTCGCTGGTCCTGGTGTCGAGGTTGCCAGTGGGCTCATCCGCCAGCAGGATCGAGGGGTTGGCGGCCAAAGCGCGAGCGACGGCGACACGCTGCTGTTCGCCGCCAGAGAGTTCGGCGGGTCGATGTCGCAGCCGATCGGCGAGACCGACACGTGCGGCCATGTCGGCGGCGCGGGCAGCGCTCTGGTCGGCGTCCCAATCGAGGTAGTACAGCGGCAACTCGATGTTCTCGCCGACCGTCAGTTGCGGGATCAGGTTGAAGCTCTGGAAGATGAACCCCAGGTGGCGCAGGCGGAACTCGCTCAAGGCATCGTCATTCAGGTTTGCGACATCCTGTCCCTCGAGCAGATAGCGGCCCGCGGTCGGCCGATCGAGACAGCCGAGCAAGTTGAGCAGCGTGCTCTTGCCAGAGCCGCTGGGGCCCATGAGTGCCCAAAACGTGCCGGCCTCGAAGGAGACGCTGACGCCGGCCAGCGCGCGGACGCTGGCGGCTCCCATGGCATAGACCTTGGTTACGTTGTCGAGTTGTGCGACCGTGGTCCGGCGTCCGCTGGTTGGCGGGCTGGATGTCGTGGTTCCGGCGTCTGTCACTCGCCCCCCTCATCGCGGTTTGATCCGCCGCCCGGTTGACCGCCCTGAGAACCAGGTGGCCGGCCTTGTCCGCCGCGCCCGCCGGGCATCCCATCCTGCTGGCGCATTCGTTCCATGGCGGCCTGACGTTCCTCGGGGGTCATCTTTTCAAAGCGTTCGCGCATGCGTTGGCGGCGCTCGTCGTCGCTCATCTGGGCCCAGTCGTCCCCGGGGCCGGCGGGCGCGGCCTCTTCCTGGTTTGTTTGCGGAGCAGGCGTCGCGCTGGTGGGCGGCGTGTCCGTGGGTGGACCGCTAGCCGTGGGAGCATCGGCCGCGGGGGTTTCATTCGTTGGCTGATCCGACTCGCTCTCCGTCGCGTGCTTGTCGCCGGTGTCCAGAGGTGGCGTTAGGGAAACAACCTCACCGGGTTCGAGCCCGTCACGCACGTACACCATGGCGTTGTTGTCGAATCCGATATCTATGGTCCTGGGCTGGAAGTTCTTGCCTTCCCGAACATAGACGGTGGCAGCGGACCCG
>JAFGRR010000088.1 GCA_016935035.1 Phycisphaerae bacterium
GCCTGCCACGCGCGCAGTTGCGGCTGTCGGGATCGGCACCAATTGTACTGGAAGGCCGCGAGGCAACGGTGATCGTTGATGCGCCGAACTCCGGCGACCAAACACTGCACGTCAAACTGGAGGTGACCGACGAAAACGGCCGCCGCCGACACGGCGTCAACTTCGACATCGCGCCCCAGGCGCTGGCCCCGGTCGAATGCAAGCTGCCTGCTCTGGGGCCCGGTGTCTATGAGGCCCATCTGGTACTGCTGACGAATGGACAGCATTTGCTTGAGCGGCGTCTGAGCTTCGCGGTGCTCAAGGACCTTGAAGGCGTTGTCGCCGCTCGGCCTGACATCGGCGTTGATCTTGTGCCGAACCGAATCCACGACGTGCCCGCGGCACGCGACCTGTTCCACTACCTGGAGTGCGGCGCGGTCCGGGTCGGCGTGCCGATGGTTGGCGACCTGGATACGGCCGGAGAGCTGGCCTATTTCCAGGAACTCAGCGCGCTGCTGCGCAGCCTGACGGCGCGACAAATCGATCTGTCGGGCATCATTCTGGCTCCTGGCGCGTTTCACCATCTCGGCCGCGCCGACTCCACCCGGGGCATGCTTGATCGCAACCCCAACTGGCGCGAGAACATGAGTCCGGTGCTGGCGCAGCAGATCGGCGGTCTGATTTCGACGTGGCAGGTCGGCGCGGAACGGCTGGAGATCCCCGCGCAACCGTGGACGCCGGAGATGCTGAGCGCGGTGCGTACGCATCTGGCGCGGTTTGTCGGGCTGCCCCGGCTGGTGGTGCCAATGTCGTTGCTGGCACCGAGGGACGACATTGAGACGGCCATCAGCTATTGGTTGCCGCCCGAGGTTCCGACGCGCTCGCTGGCACGCCAGCTCGGACCGCTCGTCGAGGAGCACTCGCAGCCGCGCTGGCTGTTTGTGGACGCGGACCAGGAGGCCGGGACGAGCCACGCGGATCGCCTGATGGACCTGGGGCGGCGCGTGGCGTTGTGCAAGTCGCTGGGACCGGACCGTGTAATCCTGCCGGCACCGCTCCAGCCTGCGCTGGAGAGCGGATCGTCATCGTGGCAACCGACGGACACGTACGTGGCGCTGCGTACGCTATGTCACTATCTGTCCGGGCGGCGTTGCGTCGGAGTAATCAATCTCGATTACGACGGCCTGGCCCTGATCTTCGATGGTCCGCCGGGCAGTTGCATCGTCGCCTGGACCTGGCGCTCCGAGCCCCAGAAGGAACCGATTGGGCTGTACCTTGGCGACGACGTGGTGGCGGTTGATCTGCTGGGGCGGCGCGAGGAGTTGGCGATCGAGGAGGGGCGGTCGCAAGTCTACCTGACGCCAACGCCCGTGATTCTGTCCGATGTCGATGCGTCGCTGGTACTGCTTCAGGACAGTGTGTCGGTAACACCAACAAGCGTCGAGATACGGACGCGAGCAACGCGGCCGCTGTTTCGACTGCGGAATACGTACGATCAGACTCTCGTCGTGCAGGTCGACTTCCTGGTGCCGGACCGCTGGCAGATCGAGCCGGCGACGCTGTCACTCGAAGTTCCGCCGGGGGCGCCGCACGAGGTTCCACTGGACCTGGTGGTACCCAGGCGTGAGCTGGCGGCGCAGCAGCCGCTGACGATTCGGCTACAGATATCATCGCCGACCGTGGCCGACTTGGTGTTTGATGTTCCGGTGAGGGTGGGTTTGCAGAACGTTGATGTGCGAGTGGATGCACGCTGGGAGGGCGACGCGCTGATCGTAACACAGGTGCTCCACAACCAGACAGATAAACCGGTGAGTTTCGCGGCATTCTGCCAGGCACCGCTGCGTCCGCTGATCGAACGGGCATTTGCCAACGTTCAGCCGGATGAGACGCAAACCAACACGTACGTTCTGGCAGATCAGCGTGTGCGGGAGCTGGCTGGCCTGAGCCTGCACCTGGGACTGCGTGAGTATCGTGGTGAGCGGGAGCTAGATCAGCTTGTAGAAGTCCCCCGCTGATGCGAGAATAGGCCGAGCGGGATGAGGAGCCTCATCCCATCACGACCCTCGCAAAGATCTCGCAATGATCACCGCGTCACAAGAGCCACCTGTCGAGCCGCCTGAGGAACCAGGCTCGGATGCCGCCGAGGGGCAGTCCGAGAACCTGGTGATCGGCGTGCGCTACGGCGCGATGAACTGGGTGGGTGAGTTCACATACCAGCCGGGGACGCTCTTCGCGCTGGGGGACAAGGTCGTGATTCAGTCGGAGCGCGGGATAGAGATCGGCGAACCGCTCGGCCTGACGCAACCGCGCGAGCGGAACCAGGTCAGCCGCGAGCAGATCGCGCGCTATGTCCAGGCTAGCGGGCCGGAGTTCTACCGGCCGCGGGCCGGACGCATCCTGCGCGTGGCGACGCCGGAAGACATTGATGAGCAACGGCGTTTGAACGCGAACGTCCACGAGGATGTTCGGGCGTGCGTAAGTCTGGCGCGGGAGCACGCGCTGCGCATGCGGGTCGTGACGGCGGAGCATCTTCTGGGCGGCGAGCGGATCGTGTTCTATTTCTGCTCGGAAGGGCGCGTGGACTTTCGCCAACTGGTCAAGGAATTGGCGCACCGCCATCAGACACGGATCGAGATGCGTCAGGTCGGGGCGCGCGACGAGGCCCGGCTGGTTGCTGACTGGGAGGTTTGCGGCCGCGAGTGCTGCTGCAAGAACTTCCTGAAGAAGCTGCGCCCGGTCAGCATGAAGATGGCCAAAATCCAGAAATCGACGCTCGATCCGTCGAAGGTTTCCGGGCGTTGCGGACGGCTACGCTGCTGTCTGCGATATGAGCACGAGGGGTACGAAGAGCTGCAGCGAAAGTTGCCGCGGCGCAACGCATTGGTGGAAACGCCGGACGGCCCCGGCACGGTGATCGACACACAGATACTGACACAACTGGCGCTGGTTCGCAGTGAGGACGGCCGCGAGACGGCGTATTCGATAGATGACCTGCGTCCGCCTGGCACGCGTCCCCCACCGCCGGTCCGCGTGCCGATCGAGGAGCCTGAACCTCGGCAGACCGCCACGCCAACGTATAAGCCGGAACGCGTGGCTGATGCGAATGAGGCGACAGAGGCGGCGGAAGATGGTCCGCGTTCGCGCCGCCGCCGCCGCCCGGGACGCCGACCTGGCCGTCCGAACGGTAAGAAGTGCTCGGGTGAGTCACGCCCGAGGGCGGACGAGGCTCCCAAGGATGGGCCGCGCGAGGCCGACAACGCAAGCAACGAACGCCGCGGCCAACCGAGTAACAACAAGCGTCGGGGTCGGCGTCGCCGGCGCAAGCCCGGGCGCGAGGGTGGTTCGGGCTCTGGTGATCAGTCGGATGCCGGTGCGTCTCCGGGCCAGCCACAATGAAAACGCCCCCCCCCGAGCAACTTCCACGCTTGCTCCGCAACGACGGGCGCTATGCTCTCGACGCCTATGATTTTCTCTACATCGGTCTGGACCGCGCCGCGCGTGCCCGGCATGGTGAGCGCGGTCCGCGCGAGCAGCGGCACGTCGGCGGCGGCGAACTCTGCGAGGCGCTGCGTGATCTGGCGCTCGAGCGTTGGGGAAAACTGGCACGACAAGTCCTCGGCCGCTGGGGCATTCATCGTACGCGCGATTTCGGCGAGATGGTCTTTCTGCTCGTCAACAACGGGTTCATGAGCCGGCAGGAATCGGACTGCATCGAGGATTTCGACGACGTGTTCGCTTTCGGCGAGGCGTTCGACGACTACGCGATTCAACTCGATCACACCGGCGACGGTTCGGCGCGAGGTGGCTGACGCCGACATCGCTTCGGGTCCATGGCGCGAACGGCACACACGTTCTTGCCGCACTGAGCGAGATCCATGAGAGAATACTTCCCTGTGCTGTCAGAGAATTCACGCCGTTGGGCCAGGTTTCTGGCGCTGATTGTCGGCGTCGTGCTGTTCGTGTGGCTCTGCCGGCTGCTCTATGGCGTGCTCACACTGCTGGCGGTGTCTTTCGCGCTGGCGTACATCTTCAACCCACTGATCACGGCGCTGGAGAAACGCGGGGCGCGGCGGCTGAGCGCGATCATCGGGCTCTATCTGATCAGCTTCGTCATCATCGTGTTCGGGACGCTAATTCTGGGGGCGATCGCTCAAAGCCAGGTGCAGACGCTGATCGAATCGCTGCCAGAGTACATCGCCAACGCCCAGGTTTGGGGTCAGAACATGTTCGCGTCGCTGACCGGGCAATCAGCGACCACGACCCAGCCGGGCGACGACAACATGATGCGCGACACGATCCGCGACTGGGTCAGCAGCAACGTGCCGACCACGTGGTCTCACGTGTCGTTGCTGGGACAAGTGTTCTCGGGTGTGTCCGCGCTGCTTACGGCCTTGGTGCTGATCCCGATGTTCACGTTTTTCTTCCTCTGGCAGTATGAGGACATGCTCAAGATGGTGCGCGACCATCTGCCGGCGGCGTATCGCGACACGGTCGTGCACATTGCGAAACTGATCGACGAGAAGAACGCCGAGTTTTTCAGGGGGCGTGTCGTCGTCAGTGCCATCGTGGGTCTGCTGACGGGCATCGGGTGGAGCATCGTGCAGGTGCCATACAGTCTGCCGTTCGGGGCAGCGGTGGCAGTGCTCAATATCGTGCCGTTCTTGTCGCTGGCGGTTTTGCCACCCGTGCTGCTGGCGACGTTTGTGCACAACAGCGGCGACTGGGCGACGCCCGTCCTGATGGCGATGGTCATCTACACGGCGGTCCAGGGACTCGAATCGTTCGTGCTGTATCCGTATTTCTCGGCCAAGACTTCGGGCTTGCACCCGGTTACGACTATGGTGGTGCTGCTGATTGGCGCCGAACTGGCCGGACTGCTCGGCATGTTGCTTTCGATACCGATCACCAGTACGCTCAAGTCGCTCGGGACCGAGTATGTGCTGCCAGAGTTGCGGCGACTGGCCCAGGAGAGCGACGGCGATGCGGGCGATGATCCGCCGCCGAATAAGGAACGACAACCGAACGGGGTAGAGAGCTATGAGCAAAACAAGTGACCAAACCCCCGCAGCGGATGTGCCATTCGGCGCCGATCCGAAGCGCTCCAAAGCCCTGGTCTGGATTCTAGGCGTGCTGTATGCCGCGTGGTTTGTCTTCCTGCTCGCGATGGCCATTCTGCAAAGCACTCGCTGATGGCGCGCGCAGCCGAGTCAGTTGATCTCTCCGGAGTGGATACGCAGCGGGCGGCGCAGCTTGATGCGGCCATCTACGCCGGCAACATCGACGCTTTGCGTGGTGTCAATCCGGAACTTGCCGCACTGATCGAATCCACTGAGTTGCCGACCGAATGGCACGCAGTCCACGGCCTCGACGGAGCGCTGACGTATCGGCTCGAAGCGCCGGGGGAACCTCCCGAGTGGTTGGCCGCGACGGCGGCTCCGCGCGTGCGCGCGGAGGCGTTGGCCGCAACCTACGAACTCGGCACAATGAACGCGACACTGCCGGCCCTGGGCAACGGGGCGGAGTTGCTCCTGCTGCTGGAACGCTTGCCGCGGCACGTGGCGGTGTTTGTGTTTGAACCCAACGTGTGTGTGCTGGCGGCGGTGCTGCGCTGTCACGACCTAAGCGCGGCGTTGCGGCAAAGCCGGTGCGTTCTGGTGCCACCGGACTCGGAACAAGAGTATGTACTGGACCTGCTCGAGCACACGCCCGGCTTGCTGCCGCCGGGGAACATCGCGCGGCTGCATGATCTTCCGCCGGAGCGTGTGTTGCATGTGCGCGACCTGTGCCAGTCGCTGGTGGCGGCGAACAATCAATCGCGCATGACGCGGCAGGTTGAGGTCGAGCGTCGCCTGGTCAGCGGAATCGCAGCGTGTGGAACGCCGGTGCGGTTGGCGCTGATGGCACTCGCCAGCGACGCGCGCGGGCACCGCTTAGCGGCGAGCCTCTGCCGCGCGGCCGAGAGCATTGGTTGGCCGGCGATGGTCACGGTCACTTCCACACCGCGCGACGCGAACACGCTGGCACACAACGAACGGCTGGCCGACTTCGGACCGTCGGCGCTGATCTGCGTCGGCGCGAGCGTGCGGCGAATGCCCGAGGCGTTGCGGCAACGCACTTGGGAGTTGTACTCTCGGGCGGCAGAAGTGCCGAGTGCGCCAGACGGCGACGTGGCCGGTCATTTGGCGGCGACACCGGCGGTTACCGACGCATTGCACCGCTGTGGTGTCGCGGGCGAGCTTGTTCACCGGTTCCATTGTGCCTGTGACGAGGATGCCCGTACCGCCGAGTTGCCGGAGGCGTTCGCGGACCAAGTGGTGCTCGTTGGCGATTTGCCAAACGACGACCCGGAAGTCTGGGGCGTGGTTCAGCCGACGCACAAGCTGCTGTGGCAGGCGCTGCGGCGTCTGGCACGCGAATCCTGGGAACGCGACGTGAGCCTGCGTCCGGGAACACTACTGGATCGGGCGGGCCGCATAGCCAACATGCCGGTCAGCGAAGCATCGGTGCGCGATCAATTCGTGCGTCTGATCGAGCGC
>JAFGRR010000686.1 GCA_016935035.1 Phycisphaerae bacterium
GATCCATCATGGAACGCCGCCGACCCGCCGCTGCCGGTGACGCCGGGCAGTGTGCCAACCAGGAACGTGCGCGTGGCGACGTCTAGGATCGCGAACTGATCACTGGCGTCGCCCCAGCCTTCGTTGTTGCTCGGCGAGCGGCCGGCGACGATGAACAACCCACCCTTTGAGCCGATGCCGCTGGTCCAATTCGGCGGCAAGCCAACCACGGCCGATCCGTAGCCCACCTCGAACGGGATCTGTCCGAGGTCGGTCGTCTCGGTCGTGTGGCACTGCCACTTGGTGTCATCCCACCATTCCGCCGACCCCGACCCCGTGAACACCGACGCGTCAAAATCGTTGGGATCAAAGCCATAGACGCGGTCGCCGGTGCCGGCTGGTGTGGCCCAGTCATTCTTGATGCCGTAGACCCAGCCGCCGGTGGTCGTGAGCAACGCCGCGCGGCTGAACCAGTCGGTGCTGTCACCCACGATCGGCCAGAGGAGTGTGCGGTCGGCAAGTTCGAGCGTGAGGTTTGTCAGGTCCACGCGATTGATCGGCCCACCGTAGTTGCCACCGACGGCATGTGCGACACCATAGAGGTAACCGCCGACCACCGTCGTGCCATGGCTGAAACACGGATAGGTGTCGGTCCAGATCCAGTAGCCGCCGGCGATGTCGTAGTAGATGACCTTCTGGATGTTGTCGGTATCGCGGCGGGTGGCGGTGATGCCGCCGGCGTAGCCGACGTTCGGCGCATAAGCCAGGATGCCGCTCGTCCAGTCGCCGTGCCAGCCGCCCATGCCGAGCTCGGTGCTGGGCAGCGTCGACCAGCTCTCGCCGCCGGTGCTTGAGCGATAGAACTGCCCGGTGTCACGCCGCAGGTAGTACAGCGTTTGTCCGTCGGATGCGAGACCCGATGCGAACGACGTGTCTACTGGAGTTGTCAGCGTGGTGAACTCTAGGTTGACGGCGTCACTTGGCGTGGTGAACGTCACGACGTTTGAGAGTGGCGACCAGTTCGGAATCTCGTCGCGCGCCATCATCGCGACCCAGTAGCGCGTGTCGGGAGTCAAATCCGTGAGCAGGTGGTTCTGTACCGAACCACCGGGCCACGGAGCCGGTACGTCCGGCACTGGCCAGGCACTGTCGAAATTCGCCGCCGTGATGGCGGAGTCGGCGTAGCGTATGTCGAGCGCCGTTGCGGTGCCGTCCCAGCCGTCGTCGCCGGGCGTGGTCCAGCTTAGGCTGGCCGCTGTCGCTGCCACGTCATCGGCTGACAAGTCGGTGATCTGTGCCGGCGGCGTGGCGTCGCTGCCGCCGAGATCGGGGTACAACTCGAGTTCGGCGAGCTTCGTCCAGTGCGCCATCTCGCAGGTGATCCGCAGGTAGCGGGTCGGTGTCGGTGCGTTGGCATACGTCACACGGTATATGTCCTCGTCCTGTGGGTCGATGTCGCGCCGCGTTCCGACCGCCATGCCCCAGCCAATAGACTCATGGGCGAAGAGGGTCTGCTCGCCGGCGAATGCGCCGGTAAGCGACGTCTCGATGCTGAACTGTTCAAAGAAATCCGCTGCCCAACCGTTCTGCACGAGCGTCACCAGGGCCACATCGTGCACGTCGCCGAGGTCGACTTCGAGATAGGAGCCGCTCTGTGCATTACCCGGGTCCCATCGCGTCTCGAGATCGCCGTCGACGGCGTACGCCGGGATGCCACCACTGGCTGTCGCGGTCGCGCCGACGGCGATATTGACCGCCCCGAGATTGCTCGCCGGTGCAATGTGAACGGGCAGGTCATGCGTGTATTCGCTCGTCGCGCCGCTCCAGGAGGCCTCGTTCACCTGCGAGATGCGCATGAACGTGTAGTCCTTCTGGCCATAGCCGGTGATTTTCACCAGCAGGCTGCCGTTCGAGCCGACCACGTTGGTGCGGCCCCACGGGTTGTCCTTCAGCGTATGTCCCGTGATGGTCGTGAACGGGCCGGCTTCCAAGGTGCCGTAGTTGGGCAGCGTGACGATGCCGTTGGCGTTCGCCGAGCCCTCAAAGATCGGCTGCCAGTCGTACAGCGACTCGTCGGGTGTGGCGCCGGAGCGACTCTGCCAGACCTTGAACTCGGCCAGCGGGATCGGATTGCCGGCGGCGTCGAGCGCACGCAGCCGCACGGTGTCCGGGACATCGTAGACCTGCTCACCGTAGAAGCCCCGACGGTAGCCTGTGCTGCTGCTGAGTGCGCCGGCGGTCCAGGCGGATAGCAGTCCCGTCCCCTCATAGTCCTCACTGTAGCGCGTGTCGCCGCCGCCCATCAGACCGCCGAACGCCGGATAGTAGCCGCGTGTGATGTAGTGCGACGTGCCGTCCTTGACCTGCACTTTCATCGGTGCGGTGGGCGTGCCGGCTTCCATGTTCATCGTGTAGAGGTCGATCATCCCTAGTTGGTGGGTGCATTCGTGCAGCAGGCCCCACTCGATCAGCAGCGACCACTTGTCCACGTAACTCTGATCCGGGCGAAAACCCCATTCGCCGTCAAGCAGGTAGTCTGACGTGCAGTTGACGTTGTGATTGCCGCCGACGCACAGCATCCCGTCAGGCACGACCTCGATTTTCTGAATGCGAACGCGTTCGCGGCCGCCGTCCTCGGCGAAGCCCGCGAAGCGGGACATTTCCATGTAGCTCTCGTTCCAGACGCGCACGTGCCACTGAATCCAATCCTCGAACGAGTATGTGCCCACCTGGTTCTTGGTCGTGTTGAACATGTCGTACATGGATTGTTCGACGTAATAGCCCATGCCGGGGGCTTCGAGAAAGTCGCTGAGCGAGTTGTTGTTCAGGCTCTGCTCATCGAAGCGGTCGTCGCGCTCGACCTCGAACGTGATGACCCGGTCGCGATGGTCGCGCGACTTGCAGTGCGGATCAGTGTCGCCGGCGTAGTCGTTGGCGTTCCAGGTCCAGTCGTACGTGTAGGTGGCCTCGGTGCCGACGGCGATGCCC
>JAFGRR010000687.1 GCA_016935035.1 Phycisphaerae bacterium
GACGAGAACGAACGGCAGGCAGACTCCGAGGACGCGCACGGGCATGCCGCCGCCCCAGGGCAGCCATTGCACGGCGATCGGCTTCGGCGTCTGCCAGGTGGTATCCACCAGTGCGGCCAGCGGTAGCACCTCGGTCACGTAGTGCAGCAACGTGACGTAATCCCCGGGCCTGATATCCTCGGGTGCCAACGCTCGCGCAAGCCGGATCCTCTTCTGTTGTGTAACTTCCGTGCTCATGACAATACGCTTTCCAGGACACTGGGCTGCCAGTGTCAAATGGTGGTGTTTGCGCGCGAAACGCACGGACCGCGCGTCAGGACACTACTGGGTTACCGTCTGGTGAATGACTCTGTAATGGTGGTTGCGGCGCTTCTTAGCGCGCGCCACGTCGAGTCAGCCGCCAGCGCGTGGCCGCGGCGGACGACGCCCGAAAGGAAGATATCGAATTGTGCAGCACGAGCCGCATCACTCTACCCCTTTGTCCCAAGTACAGAACGAGGCATTATGCACACGGTGCAGTGACAGTCAAGCAAAATCCGCTTTTCCGCGGTTAGCTGTGGTTGCCGATTGGCCTCCCGACACTGCCGCGGCCGACGCGGGGTCGGCCGCTAGCGAGGCGCGCGGGTGTGAAAGACGGCCGACGAGACCTCGGCCGCTACGTGGCTGCTGTCGCCCTGACGTCGAACGCCGCGTTTTCACCGCAACCTCGGTGTTGGCTGGCGGTATCATGGGTGAGCATTGCTCACGATTCGTGGCTTGGGGCATCGAATGGTCTCGACAGACACGTGGCGTCCACTCGGTGGGGCGGATGTGCTCTTCGGCTGACAGCCTTTGTCAGTCGGAGACCGCGACGGCGCGGGCCAGTCGTCAACGCAGAGGTCCGACAACTTCACAAGAGGAGGTCGTAACGATGAACCATCGTATGGTGCGATGGAGCCTGCCGGTTGCGCTGACGATGCTGGCATTCGTCATCGGCAGTGTCTTCACAACAGAATCGCTTGCCCAGCAGTCCGACCGGGGGGATCAGGATGCGGCGCGTGGTCGCGGCGGAACGCCGCAGGAGAGCCGCCGAGTCGCGATGAGGGATTCAGCGCCGCAGCAGGAACGGCCCGATATGCGCAGCGTGCGCGTCGAGATGACGGTGTTTCTCGTGGCGCTCGCGGAAAACAAGCTCGTCGATCTGGACGCGAAGGCACTGGCCGCGTCGGCGGACACGCCCGCGACACTGCACTCGGCACTCGAGACGTTCGGCAAGGTGGACACGCTGTATCGCGTCGATCAGCGTTCACGCGTGGCCAACCGCGGCGCGCGCGTGCAACTGTCGCGCGACGTTCCCTATGTGAGCGGCATGCGCACGGACAAGGATGGTCGCGTGCTGACCGGCGTGGCGCGAACCGACGTCGGCACGTCGGTCAACTACAACGTCTGGCTCGACGAACCGGGCACTGTTGCCTACGCCGACGTCAGCATCGAGTTGTCCATGATCACCGGTAGCAGCGTCACGACCATGGACGATGTCAAGTCACCGGTGTTCTGGAAAGCACGCCAGGACTACGGCGGTTCGAGCAAGCTGGGCGAGCCGATCGTCATCCTCAGCGCGGACGGCGGCGGCACTGATGGCAGTGAGGATGTCTACGCCTACGTGACGCTGGTGCGTTTCAGCGATTAAGGCCGGTCGGCCGACAACAACCAACATTGTTCCAGATCATGGAGCGCGGTACCGTTGCGCCAGCAAGGTGCCGCGCTGCTCGTTGCGCGGTGGCCACGAACGGTGAATGACCAATGATGACGGGAGGCTCAAATGCGTAAGAATCCGGTTTGTTACTGGGAACTGGCTTCGCACGACGCGAAGAAAACGGTCGAATTTCTCAACAAGGTCTTCGAGTGGGATGACGAGCTGGACGAGCAACTCGGTATTCACGAGTACCCGGCTGGCGAGGATCAGGCCGCCTTCGCCGGCGGCGGCGTCTTCACGCTGCGCAAGGCCAAGCTGCCGTTCCTTACGCTGTATATCAAGGTCGACGATATCGACGCCAAGGCCAAGCTCATCGAAGAGTGCGGCGGCTTCATCGTCATCGAGCCGTTCGACCTGCCTACCGGATCGCGCATCTGCCTCTTCAACGAACCGTCCGGCGTAACGCTGGCGATGGTTCAGCCGGCGAAGAAGAAATAGGGGGGATGCAGAGGTTAGAATGCAGAAGTGAAGAGGGGGCGCGTGGGTGGTGGGGGGCGTGGTGCTTGGGGCGGGAGTTGCACGGCAGGCGGCCCAGCGGGACTTTGGGGGAAGCGTGATGAGGGCACTGCTCGAGAGCAGTGGCACCTTTGGGGGTGGGGCTGCAGTGCTCGGTGACTGTGGGTACGATAGCGGCATGTGAATTCGCTGGGTGATTGGCGGGAAGGTGTCGGATGCAATGCGTGACGTGCGGGGCGCCGCTATCGGGACAGTCTAGTGTGTGCTCGTACTGCGGGACGCTGAACGATACCGATCTGCGCGCGATTCACCACAGTGTTGACGGTGGCCGGCCGAGCACGCGCATCTGTCCGCGCTGCAACGCGTTCCTGGACACCGTGACGATCGAGCTGGGCAGCCCGTTTCAGTTTGAGCGTTGCGATCGCTGCCTCGGCATCTTCTTCGACCCCGCCGAGCTTGACGCAGTTCTGGCTACGGCGGTCCGACAAGTGGACGAAATCAACCTGAGCCGCCTCAACGCACTGATCTCCGAACAGGGCATCCCCGAGCCCGAGCGCGTGCAATACGTGAAGTGTCCGGTCTGTGGCGAGATGATGGGCCGACGCGGCTGCGGTGTGCTGTCCGGCGTCGTCGCGGACCGCTGCGCTGTGCATGGCCTATGGCTCGACGGCGGCGAATTCGGCAAGCTGCTCAAATGGGCCAAGGCCGGCGGTGTACTGCTAACTGAACGCCGACGACTGGAACAGATCAGTAGAGAACTCCGCGAGACGCGCAAGGGGCGCTTCAGCACCAGTGCCGAATGGGGCCGCGCCCCCGTCAGTGATCCTGAACGCTCGCCGCTGAGTTGGGCGATCGAACTGGTCGTCAGCGCATTTGGCCGTAGTTGCTGAACGTCGATGCCCCATTGCATGCAGCGCATGAATGTAGCGGCCGATGCCTCCCGTCGGCCATCTTTTGTGAGAGCGGAACGGCCCTCGGGCATGGTATCCCAACGCAGGACTGCTGATGAGAGAATCTGGTGCGAGAGCGTACTCTCGCACCAGATGCTCTTTTCCCTGGCTGCTATTTCAGGATGGTCGTGGTTAGCGTGCTCTGTCTCGACGTCTCCGCTAGCGTCGAGACGGCAAAGCGCGTGACCTTCGAGAACCACTCGGTGTCCATCGGCCGTTCGCGCAGATCAACGGTGACCTCGAACGTCTCCGGGCCGACGCTGGCAACCTCGAACCACGGGCGATCGGTCAACCCCATGTTGCCGATACGCTCGTAGACCTTGTAGCCGATCGGCCGCGTCAGGTAGGTGTAGTTCAGCGACTCACCTGGATCGGGCCGCGACCAGGTCACCTTCACATGGTGCTCGTCCACCTTGGTGACGGTGACGTCCACTGGTGGCGCCGGCGAATCCACCGATGCGTATGTCGTCCTCAGCACCGTCGTGTATTGGTCCTTCTGGCCGCGATACCAAGCGGCGACGAAGTCGTGCCCTTCGAGGAAGAAGTAGTTGGGCTCATCGCCCTTCGTCACTTTCACGAGCATCAGCATACGCTGGCCGACGACGTTCATGTTGCCGAACGGGTTCGGTTTGCGGTGATAGCCGTTGAGCGAGACAACCTCGCTGACCGGACGGTTCGGCAAACGCAGCATGCCGTCGGCGTCGGTCTCGCCGGCGATGACGGGATCCTTCGTGACCTGTTGCACCTCTTCGCCGTAGAAATCGCCGTCCTCGATCACCGGCCAGTACTTGACGCCCTGGTCCATCTGGGGCTTGCCGCCGGGTTCGAGTTTGGTGCCGCGCTGGAACAACTCGACGCTGGCGCCGGCCACCGGGGCGCCGTTGATATCGACCACGCGCAGGAAGCACTCGCTCGGTATGGCGAAGTACATGTCGCCAAAGTACCCGCGCGGCTTGTTCCAGGTGTCGCTCAGATAGGCCGCGTCGACCTCGCTGTAGACCTGTGGGCCGTGCCAATGCATCATCGTGGTCGGGTGGTTCATGAAGTGCGAGACTGGTTCGCCGTTGTCCGGCATGACGTGCCGATCACCGCCCTCGCAGTCCAGCGCGTACCAGTCCACGAGCCCGAGTTGATGGCCGAGTTCGTGCGGCAGTGACCATTCGGTCTTGTTGCGCCATTCGGGGTTGACCTGAATGAACTTGCCGGTCTTGAGCTCTTCCTCGTTGTCGTTCCAGATCCAGCCGCCCTGGTCGTAGCGCAGGTTGTCCTTCTCGACCAGCGGCCGCGGCTGACCGTCGATGATGGGCGTGTTATCCTTGACTTGGTCGGCGTAGATGATGCGGTCGAGCCGCACGCGGCACTTCATGCCGCTGGGCGTGGCGGGAAACACGCTGTTCTCGAACAGCAGGTTCATGATGTCCACGTGCCAGCGGTAGTAGTCCTCGAAGCAGAATGTGCCGTAGCCCGAGCGGAACTGGTGCCAGGCGTCACAGCGTCCCTTGCTGACGACGTAGGTGTAGTCAAAGCCCCACAGTGGGTCTTTCAGGACGTTGTTGATCTTCGCGATCTCGTCCTGGTCGGTCTCGATTTTGAAGGTGGCGTAGTGGAAGCCCTCGGCCCACTTCCACTTCAGCTCGAATGTCTTCTCGTCCATCTCCGGCAGGGCGGCCGAGCATTTGCCCTCGTCAACGACCTTGTCGTCGATCATCCAGACGTAGCTGAATGGGGCAGCGGTCTTGAAGCCGACGTTCTTGACGTGAGCCGTCAGCGTGACTTCCTGCCCGGGCTTGTACTCGAACTGCAGTCCCTCGACGACCTTCTCCGGATGCATGTAGGCCTCTTCGCCGAGATCCTTGAGCTTCGGACTGTCGCCGGTGAGCTTGGGCCGGCCGAGTTGGTCGTAGTCGAGTTTGC
>JAFGRR010000688.1 GCA_016935035.1 Phycisphaerae bacterium
CGCCAGGTTGATGTCAGTCAGTGCGCGGTGCTCCCCAAAATCGACCGAGAGATTCTTAACCTCTACTGCTGCGGTCATTTCAGATACTCAAGCAGCGTGCTGGCGTTGTAGCGGATCATCTCGGCGTAGGACTTGCGGCCCAGCACGCCGCCGATCGGATCGAGCACGCCGACGCGTATGTTCACCTCGCGTGCGACGACTTCGGCCGGCCGGCGTGAGAGCTGCGGCTCGGTGAAGATGGCCTTGGCATGCGCCGCGCGCAGGCGCTGCGTTAGCTCCTGCAAATACTTCGGGGACGGCTCCTTGCCGGGGAACTGCTCTATTGCGCCGCCGTATTCCAGCCCGTAGCGCTTGAGCATATAGCGGAATGACGGGTGATACAGGAAAACGGACTGGCCCTGCACCGGCTTGAGCGTCTTTTCTATGTCGTTGTGCAGGCTCTCCAGTTCGCCATCGAAGCGCTTGGCGTTCGCGGCATAGACGTCGGCCCCGGCCGGATCCAACACATTCAGCTTCTCGACAAGTGCCGGCAGTATCGCCCGCACGGCCAACGGGTCGGTCCAGAAATGCGGGTCATAGGCGGCGTCGCCGTGGTCGCGGTCCCCCTCTTTTTCCGCATCATCCTCGTGTTCAACATCCTCGTGGTGATGACCATGCTCGCCGTCGGCGCGTGCGTGCTTGTGCTCGACGAATGTGAGCCGTTGGTCGACGGGCAGGAACTCAAGCAGCTCGATCTTGTTGCGCGCGGGCAGCTTCGTGGCCCAGCCGTCCAACTCGTCTGACACATAGAACAGGGCCAGAGCGCCCTCGGCGGCCTGAACGTCGCCGGGACGCGGCTCATACGTGTGCGGCGAGGAACCCGGCGACAGCAGCCGCACAACTTCGATTCGCTCACCGCCGATCGCCCCGACAATCTCGGCGATGGGATGGATAGTTGCCAGCACGCGGAGCTTCGCAGCGGCCTGCTCATCAGCAAGGGCCTGTGGCTCCAGCGGCAGCAGGTACAGTGAAGCCAGCGTCAATACCGCAACGGAGCGTATGCTCATCGCTCTCTCCCAGAGGCGTTGGCGGGACACCTCTCATGCTAATGATAACGCGTTTTCATTTTCGAGCAAGGGCGGTGACCCTTGCATTTCCGCCGCCAGGCGTGATGATGAAGGCGGGTGGACGTACTCATGACGGGAGAGACCGTGCACGTCCGCCCGTTGGTCCCAAGCATGAGGCCGCCTCGGTTTGCGTCGAGACACCAGTCAGCGTCGAGCCATCCTGGGTGCCTTCGAGAAGGCCGCGCGCCCACTTAGCCCCCAGGAAGTGCTGCAGAGCGCCCAGTGCCACGTCCCGGCGATCGGCATGGCGACCGTCTATCGCAACATCAAACGACTTATCGAGGAAGCCGTTCTCGAAGCCGTCCAATTACCCGGCGAGCCGCCGCGCTACGAACTCGCCGGCAAGCACCACCATCACCATTTCCACTGCCGCGTCTGCGGTCGGCTGTACGAAGTTGACGGTTGTCTGGCGGCTTTTCGCAAGCTAACGCCCAAGGGCTTCAAGCTCGAAGGCCACGACCTGCTGCTCTTCGGACAATGCGCCCGCTGCATTCCGCGCAAACGCCCCGCCAAATAGCGGGCCACGTGGACGACGCCACATGCTCGCTAGGTCTCCGGTAGCAGTTGGCGGCGGATGTACGGGCTGTAGACGGCGCCGATCGGGTTGTGCGCCAGAACGCGGTCCTTGGCGATCAGCGTTGTCACGGGTGCACGCGACACCATTCCAAAGATCGCATCGTGCCCGACGCACAGACCGCAGACCACATTCAGGTCGGTGCCGGCCTCATTCAACAGTAGTGCCTGACCGGCGGGGTTGCACATGACTTCGCGGGCCTTCTCGGCGTCAATCTGCTCGAGATCAAAATCCGCCTTATCGAGGCCGCCGGCTTTGCAGCAAACCGAAACCACATCGAATTCGCGGCCGAAAATCTCGGCGATGATGCGTGCTTCTTCAGCCAGGCCGATGCAGAAGGCCAGCCCCAGCTTCTCTGCGCCGATCTCGTGCGCGAACAGCATGACTTCTCGAATGCGCGGCTCGCGGCAATAGTGGCGGGCCTCGATGGCCGACGCGGCCGTGTGCAGTCGGCGCAGCGTGGGGTCGTCATATGCGGCAGCGTGTTGCTCGCCGGACTTGAAGCAGTCATGGCCGTCGCGGCAAACCCGCGTTTCGCACGCGGCGCAGCGCGGCGTATGTTTGGATGTCATGGATGTGCTCCTGATTACGCTGGGTGCGATGTGCAGGTATACACGTCCAGACCGCGATGTGTCCAATTAGGTCCCGCCGTGCAAAACGCGATGCCGGCCGCGAGCGGTATGCTAACGCTCGCGGCCGGCGCCTGAGATGCGCTGCCAGATTGTGAGGGGCACTTATCTCAGTGCGTGGTAGCGATCGGCATTCCGACGATGGACATTTCCTTGTCGTACTCAAGCCGGAAGCGATACGTCAGCTTCTTCGCGGTCGTGCCGATGGCGGCACTCGGGACGTCCAGATCCCAACGCAGGATGCCGTTTTTCCACTCGGTCTCGCGATAGTCGGCGTCCTTCGACAAACCGGACTGATCCGACACGAGCGTCAGCTTGATGTCGGTGTGACGCGTGCCCGGCAAGCGGTCAAACAGACGCACCGCCGCTGCCGCGTCGCCGAAGTTCTCGAGCGCCAACTCGTACTCAAATTCCGCGATGCGGTTGCCGCCCTGGATGTTCTGATCCATGTCCTTGAGGGTTCGCGCGACGCGCAGCGAGGAGTCGATCCCCAGGCCGACCGTGAAGCTCTGTCCCACGGCGACGGTCGGCACCTCGCCATGCCCCACAAACTGACCTTCGACATATGTCGAAACCGGGCCCGCCAGCAAAACGTACG
>JAFGRR010000689.1 GCA_016935035.1 Phycisphaerae bacterium
CCCCCGGCCCGATGGTCAGCACCGGCAAGTCGCGTTACTACGCACCCGCGGATTGCGGTCCAATTACGCTCGGCGACCGTATGATCGTCTGTGATCGTGGCTACATGGTCGGTGCCTACTCGCCCGCCGGCGAAGTGCTTGCAACCTGGGAGACGCAGGTTGCGGGTATCAGCCCCGCCGCCGATCGCAAGTCCTACTATGCCCGCTGCACCAGCAATGCCGTCCGCCGCTACGCCGTCGACGGCACCGCGATCTGGGAAACCGAAGTCCCGGCCGGCCGCTTCCCGATCCCGCCGACCGAGCACGACGGCAAGCTCTACATCTGCTCCAACACCGGCCAGCTAACCGCGCTCGACGCCGGCAGCGGTCAGAAGCTCTGGAGCTACCAGATAACCCCCGGCTTCTACGTGATGGCCCCCGTTACCGTAATCGACCAAGGCGCCAAACACCCCGTATGCGTAATAGCCGGCATGGACGGCACCCTGACCGCCATAAGACACCGTTAGTCCGCGGAGTGTAGCGGCCGACGTCTCGTCGGCCGTCTTCTTGACCGGCAAACGACCATCAGGCGCAGAGGCCTGGCGCCCAACATTGGCCGCAATCACACTAACCCGAAGTGCTTGAACAAGGTGCTACCGATGTAAGTGAGGGACGGTTGAGAGTAGCCAAGGACGAAGTCCTGGGTCCGCGAGTTGGGCCACCAAAGCGAGTCCCTTAGGGACGACCGAAACGCTCCCGCGCTAGTCTGGAGTGGGCGCCGTCGAACCCCGGACGATCAGTTCGCACGGCAGTCGCCAGCAACTGAGCGTCGCCGACTTCTCTATGACGGCTGTGCGCACGAGGTCGTATGCTCGCGCGCCCATCTCATTCAGGGGCTGGCGAATCGTCGTCAGGGGCGGATCAAGCAGTGGTGCCGAGGGCGGGTCGTCATAGCCGACGACGGACAGATCCCGCGGGATGTTCAGACCGGCCGATCGCGCGATCTGCATGACGGCCAGTGCCAGGTAGAACCCGCCGGCGAAAATCGCCGTCGGACGGTCGGCGGCGGTCAGTCGGCGTTCGATGCGTGTCTTGGCGTCGTTGTCCAGCACGACGCTGTCCCGCGAGACGGGCATGTCGCGTGGATCGGGATCGATGCCGAATCGCGCCATCTCAGCCGCCGCTCCCTTGGCCCGGTCGCGGGCGTTGCTCAGGTTCATCGGACCCGAGACGACCATGATTCGTCGGTGCCCCAACTCATGCAGATGTCGAATGGCGCCCCGTCCGCCGGACTCGTTGTCACAGTCGACGGTCAGCAAGCTTGTCTCCGGAAACGAGCCGCCCAGGACGACGACGGCGTGCCTGGCGGCGAGGTGTTCGACGCGCTCCTGCGATTCCAGCGGTGGATGCATGCAAATGGCGCCGACGTCCTTCCGCTCCTTGTCGTGCATATCGAAGCCATCGCGGAAGAAGAACTCGGCGCGACGGGTGTCTCTTCGTGCCGCCTGTCGCAGGGCGTTGATGATGGTGCTGTGGTAATAGTCACCGATGTTCATCAGTGCTTCGCGATCATGCAGCAGGCCGATGAACAGTGTTCTCTCGGTCCCGCTGCTGATGTCCAGGTCGTCGCGGACAAAGGTGCCGCGGCCGACCTCCCGCCGGACCCAGCCCATCTCGACGAGCCCTTCGAGCGCGCGATGGGCCGTGATCAGACTGACGTTTACGAGCGTGCCCACATTCTTCGTAGACGGGAGTTTTGCCCCACGGTCAAAGCGACCATCCCTGATTGCGTCGATCAGGATTCGCTGCGTCTGGAGGTACTTGGGCATCGGGTTGGAGTGATCGACAGTTGGCAACTCAGGAAGCTTGTTCATGCCATCGTCCCCTGGTCACGCGACATTGCGCAATTCGTTATCACTGAACCGTGCGACAGAGCCTGACTAGCTACTGCATATTATAGAGTTATATAACAGATTGTGCAATCGTGCTGTTGGGCCATGCATGACGGCCGTGGAGCGACCGGTCTGCGTGCCCAGAGGAGGCTGACGCGGTATGTGTTGTGCTTGCCCGTCTCGCGGTTTTCGCAACGAATCAGAGTAGCCACGTGCCCATCAGTCGGGGGCCGCGTTGCCATCGAGATTCACGCTCAGCGCGAAACGCTCGCAGTAACGCCGGAACAGGTTGCGGGCGCTCACACACATCGAGTGCGGGCTCATGAAGTGCGAGAACTCAAACGTGATCAGCTTGTCCATGCCAACCTCGCGCGCCGCATCCATCTTGTATTCGAGCTTGCGCCAGTCGATCGGCGGGAACTTGATCGGCATGTCGCGGTCGAAGGTCTCGATGTTGGACCAGCACTTGATTCCGGCCTCACGCGCCAGACGCAGATTCGCCGTCAGATATTCAGGTAGGTCCAGGTAATCGGCGTGGCCGTCCTGAAACGCGACGATGTCAATCGTCCCACGCACACGTCGAAAGATTTCCCCCCATTCATCCTCGTGTTGCGCGCGTGACACTCGGTCTGACTGTTCCGGCGATTTCGGGCCAGCGATGAACGGTGAGATCAGCGTCGGCAACTCGGGGCTTAGCGACTTCGCATGCTCGCCGGTAGCCACTACCAGGTCGATCTGCTCGCGTTTGCGACGCGACAGCTCGAACGTGATGTACCAGCCGCCGAACGCCGGGTGATCGCCATAGGACGCGTGCACCTCGCCCATAAATCTTCGGTTGACGGCCAAGGCGCGCCGCGGGTCACTGATCCAGTCGGCGGGATCGTATATGCCCCAGAAGAGCTTCATCTTGTTCTTGGCGGCGAGGTCGAGGAAGAGGTTGCCGAGGTCCTCGCGCACGGGCAGCATCGGGCGGTGTTCGCACAGTGCCCACGAATTGAAGATCGCCTGTGGGCCGTAGCCCGAGCGAATTATGATCACCGTGTCGATGCCGATCTGCCGCATGACGTTGAAGTCGGCGGCCCACTCACTGGGCCCCCAGTTCTGGCTTGGTATGTCGTGCGTGATCTCGTCGATGAAGGTGCCGGTGATCTTCATGCCGCTCGCTCCGCATTGTGCGAACCAGCCCACTCTCGAGTGGCCATGCTGGTTAATGAGTGTAAGCAGTGGGGGGGCCGGTGGTCGCGGGGCGCCTGCATAACTCACTGGCGACGCAAAGAAACGGGCGACGCCCGGTCTATGGCGGGCGTCGCCCGTATTGGTTGCTTCAGCTAAGCAGCGCGCCGATCTAACTAGCCGCCAACGATGATCGCGACAAAAGCGTCGATATCAAACACATCGACCGATTCGTCCTCATTGCAGTCCGCAAGGTTGATGTCGCACTCCGGGTACGCGCTGGCATAGCCGGCCGGATTCGTGATTGCCAACACAAACGGGTCAATATCAAACACGTCGGTGGACCCGTCACAGTTGAGATCACCCAGGGGGTACTGCTGGCTCTGAACCGTGAAAGTAATTGCATCAGGCGATAGCGTCACCGAGGCCTGCGCTACCGGCGAGTGCGCCGGCGGATCGTTGCGTTGCTCGAGCACGTTGACCAGGCCGTTCTCGATGCGAAAGGTATATGTGCCCTCTGTCGCTGGCGCGGAGAACGTGCCGGTCGCGACGACCTGCGGCGTGCCGCCCTGGGCGATGCCGGCGGTGACGTCCGCGTTTTCCGCGATCCCAGCACCCGATGCCATCGCCGTGCCAAACGTGTTCTGGGCGCCGCCGATCTGAATCAGGTTCATCTCGCCCGTTGTGCCACGTTGCATACCCATGTAGCCGGTGACCGGGTCGGTCTCGGGCGGATTGGTGATGCCGAGCGGGCGGCTGAATTTCTCCATGCCGGTTGGCACACCCGCGGCCGGCGGGATGTCGAGTTTGTCGAGATTGGCGGCGTCCTGAACCAGGTCGCATGCCACCAGCGCCAGACCTTCGTTATTGCCGTCGGACAGCAGGACCTTGATCGTCCAGTCGATCGTCGCGCCAGCCGCCACGGTTTGGCCGTTCTGGGTTGATTCAAGTGTAAGAGTGGCCGTCGGCTGTGCCGAGGCACCCACAACGAGCAGCAGGACGGCTGCCATCCCAACCACGTTTCGCAATCGCATTTCGTCACCTCCGCAGACTACACGCTGTCAACGCAGACATATCTCTGGGGGCACCTGCCAAGGTGCCACCACCCACAGCATTCCACGCCACGTGGCCTACAGCCCGGGCGCAGTGCCCCGCATTACCCGCGTCGGCGAGGTCAATTGCCGTTCCTATCGTACCAAACCCGGCGCGACACGCCCATGCTTTTTGCGAATTCCAGCGCGATTCCGCTCCGGGCGTCTCCATTACCACATCGGTCCGGGCGGACTTGTCCGCCACATACAAGGGCACCAAGACACGTCCGGCGTTATGGCGGGCACGGTTTTGCGGCCAAAGGTCCTATAACTATGGCAGTACACAGGCTGGGGTTGCGGACGCTCGGATTCGCGGCTCGTGGCCAGTCTTGGTACGGACCTCGCCGCGGGCCGGCGTTGTATGGGGCTGCCCAGGCGCGCTGTAGTGCCGAGGGCTGTCGCGAACATCGGGCGCCCCCGGAAGGCGCGGCAGATTGAACGACCGAGCACATCGACATTCGCCGCGCGCATGTGCGATGCGCGATCGCGCTATTGTGAACGATGTGCGTCGCTCAATTACACCCACCTGTTCGGGTGTGGTCATCGAAGATAAGACTATTGATATTGAGATATGTACTTAGGGGTACAGTGAAGAGTCAATAACACGCAGAGGTTACAGAGACTCCTCGGTCGTCAATCTAGGGTACATGCCTGATAGTGTGCCCGCTATACTTGCGCGTAGTGCAATAGAAGTGTCGGTGACAAC
>JAFGRR010000690.1 GCA_016935035.1 Phycisphaerae bacterium
TGCGTAAGGGAGTGTCCGGACGCCTGGTGGGTCCCGCGGCCTTCAAAGCCGTTGAGGGGTTGTACAAGCAGCCCCTGGTGGGTTCGATTCCCATCCACTCCCGTCGCGGCTCGGCCGCGACAGAGCAGGAGATAGGAGATAGGAGAAAGTAGAGCCGCGACGCAGGCCGTTGGTGCACGGAGGGTTCTCGCCGCGGACTTGGCTCTCCTGCGGTCTCCTTTCTCCTCTCCACTTCCTGATTCTCGGGGTGCAGCATGGCCTTCCTATTCGAAAAACTTATCGTCTATCAGAAGTCCGTCGACTTTGCCGATCGGGCCTTGGCGCTGACAGAAGGGTTTCCGCGAGGGTATGGCTTCCTAGCCGACCAGCTAAACCGCGCCGCGGTGTCGATCGCGGCGAATATGGCGGAAGGCAACGGGCGTTTCACCAAGCCCGACCGCAAGCACTTCTTTTGCATCGCCCGAGGCTCAATCCAGGAGTGCGTCCCCCTCCTAGACCTAGCCCGGCGACGGGATCTTCTGGGCCGTGACGTGCAAGGCCGTCGCTGGGTTTACGCCACCGAGTCAGGCGGTGTTGTGATCATAAAGGCAGGCACGCGGCGGCTGTGATGGCGCGGCTCTAGCGAGTTCTTCGGCGATGAGTAGGACGATCATAGCGCTTTGCTTCTGGCTGACTGCGGTTTTTTTTCGTGGTGGAGATATTTGCTGTTCAGAGGCTTGTCCCAGGCCATCCCAATTGGTGGGCGGCGGCGATCGGAGTTGCGATTCTGCTCGCGGGACCGTGGATTCACGGGCGTGAGTGTCGCTATCGCCCGCTGTTCTTCATTTATGGGTGCCTTGGGTGTTTGATGTTCATCTCACTCTTCTATCCCGACAGTCGCGATTTTCTTGGCCAGGCGCTGCGAAGAAACCCGTCCCAGAAAGCGGATGATTGGAGATTCACCATCACCTGCATTGTCGGTGTCGTGTTTGCCGGGGTTGTTTGCCGTTGTATTGCCGCAACCAGTTTTGCGAGCGAGGAGTCGCGGCGAGTTGCGTCCAATCGTTGCTCTGAATGCGGCTACTTGCTGTACGGCCTGCCCGAGCCGCGCTGCCCCGAGTGCGGTGCTGCATTCGATCCGAGGTTGGTAGATCTCTTGGCCAATCCACATGGACCAGAAGACCCATTCGAGGCATTCGACCAGGACGGTGAGGAGACAGGGAGCGAGTGACGTGAGATGCTGGCTTGGTGATGCGGGCGAAGCGTGTCCCAGGACTTCGTCCTGGGCCTTCAGTCGTCCCGCCGGGACTATCGGAGTCCGGGAAGGCCGAAGACAAGCAGGCACGGGCAGACTCGCCTGCGGCGAGCCTGCCCATGGCACCGGCGGTACGCTTGTTTCTGAACCCTGAACCCTGAACCCTGGACCCTGAACCCTGAAAACGAATATGCCCCTCGCTTCCGCTTCGGGCTCTGATACGTTGCGGAGTGATGCAGCGTTGAGCGGGGTCGCAATGACTCAGTCGCCGCCATCGTCCCCCTCTTCATCCTCGGACGAGTTCGAGCCGACGTAGCCTAGGGATTCGAGCTGGCGGCTGGTTTCGGTGGGGATCGTGGTCTGATTGCGGGTCCAGTTGGCGTAGACCTCGGCACGCCAGGGGGCGGCCCACTCGTCGAGGATGGCGGCCAGGCGTGCGACCTGGTCCGGATGGGCGGCGGAAAGCTCGCGCGTCTCGCCCGGGTCGTCGCGCCAGCGATAGAGCTCGTACTCCTGGTGGCGCATCATCTGGCGGTCCAGCGCGTTGGGCACGTCAATGAGCTTCCACTCCGAATCGTGGACGGCCAGCATGTAGTCCAGTTGATAGCCGGCCTCGGTGAAGACTAGGTTGTCGCCGGGTGTGTCCTTGTCCAGGCGTCCCAGCGAGCGCGCGTCCCAGTCCTCCGGCGGCGTAAGGCCGGTCATCTCGAGCAGTGTTGGCGCGAGGTCGAAGGCCGCGACCTGGGTGGAGACATGCCGGGCGCCGGCGCCGCGGGGCTGGCGGATCATGAGCGGGACGTGCGCCGTCGCGTCATACGGAAAGCGACCGTGCTCGAAGTAGTAATTGTGGTCGCCGAGGCTCTCGCCGTGATCGCCGACCAGCGCCACGATCGTGTTGTCGAGCAGGCCGAGAGTGCGCAGCTCGTCTAGCAGGCGTCCGATGCTGGCATCTGCCGAGTAGATGCCGGCGTCGTAGCGGGCGATGTAGAAGTCAAGTTCCTCGGGCCGCTCATCGAGCACGGCCCACGTGTGAATCGCGCCGATGTCGGGCCGCAGAATCTCCATGACGCAGGGATGGTCGCGCGGCACATCGGCCTTGAGGTGGGCGCGCGGGTCCTTGAGAGCGCGAACGTGGCGGCTGGCGTCGTAGAACTGGTCCTCGACGAACATGTCGGGGTTGGGTATGCCGCTGGCGCGATAGGGATAGTGGGCGTTGTTGTAGTGGGCCCAGATGAAAAAGGGCTTCTTCGGATCACGCTTGCGCAGCCATTCGATGGCGCGAATAGTTGGCAGGACAGCGCGGCGCGGGCCGACGAAGACTTCGTCGACGTTCTGGAAGCCCTGCGCGATGTTGCTATGGGCCGCCAAGGCGGGTGATGAGAGGAAGGCGGCCGTCTGGTAGCCGGCGTCGGCCATGACCTCGGCCAGCGTCACGTGCTCGTCGGCCAGACGCGGGCCGTGCGTCGCGCGCAGCACGCCGTTGTTATGGGCGTACTTGGCGGACATGATCGCGCAGAACGCCGGTGTGGTCTTGGGCCACTGAGTGAAGGCGTTGTCATAGACGACGCATTGGCGAGCGAACTCGGCCAGTCGAGGTGTGGTCTGACGGCGATAGCCGTAACAACTCATGTGATCCGCTCGCACGGAGCAGACCGAGATGAGCACGACGTTCTTGGTTGGTTTCGGCTTGTCCGGCTCGTGCCCGCAGCCGGCAAGGATGGCGGAAAGGCAGAGTGCTAGGACTAGCATGACGGCAATGTTCGATTTGGTTCGTTTGTGCATTGAATGTAGTCTGTTTCGTGTGGCTGGACATGGCTTTCACCCACCGCACTGTTGTTGGTGGACCTGATTAGTCTGTCAGCATTGCAGGTTGTCGGGACAAGCGTGCGGCCTCTAGCGGATCTGGAAACGCCTTGGTACAGGATACTAGCGTAATCCGAGCCGATCGCCAGTGGGCGGCCGCTGCCGGAACAGACGGCGGTCTTGATGCGGTGGCGGCCAGCGACCGTGGCATACGGGGCCGACTATGCGTGCCTTACAGATCAGGCAGTGTGTATGTGGTGATAGAGTGTCTTCGAGGGTGGTCGGGTTGCGATTTACAGACGCCAGCCGGCTTCCTTGCGCAGCCGGGTTTGTTGTTCCGGTGTCAGGCAGACTAGGTACATCTCCTGGCCGGTGTTGCAGGCCGGGGTATCGAATGTGATGCCTGAGTCGGCAACTGCGCTGTTTACGCAGGTGATGATCTCCGGATCCAGCCAGTCATCGTCGGTGTCGACGCTGACCTCGTGTGTGCGGCCGTCGTGGCGGAACCTGAGCACGGTGGATTTTCCGTCATCCTTCGGTTCGGCGGTGATGTTCTCGGGGTTGAACGCTCCGCCGGAGATATTGGCGAGTTGGCCCAGAAACTCGATGTACCCCTCGCCTTCACACCAGCGCTCGCTCTCGGTGTCGTCGTACCAGCATCGCTGTGTGTCGATGGCGGCGATCAAGCAGGGATAGTGGACAACGGCCGGCAGGTCGAAGCGTTTGTTTAGGCGGCTGACCACGCGCGTCAGACGCTGCTTCTCAGACAGATCGTCGAACTCCTTCAGGAAGCCGATTTCGCGCAGTTTCTGCACACGCGGCGCCAGCCATTCGCGAAACTGAGGGTTGCGCGCCTTGGCCCAGCCGTACTTGCGCTCAATGTACCAGTCACGCACCGGCTCGATGATGAACATGTAGATGACGAAGGGGGCGATGACCAGGGCCACCAGCGCGATCAGCCCATAGAGCACGCAGAAAGCGTAGAAGCCGATCGTGGTAGCGATCTTGAAGCACGGGCGATAGTTGAAATACAGCACGGGGCCGATGACCGCGCAGATCGCCACCACGGTCAGCGCTATCGCGACGTCAGGTTCCTCGGCGTACCAGGCCTTCCATTTTCGCCACATGATGGCATGACTCCCCGCAGGCCGAATCCCAGGGTGTCATTTTACACTGGGTTTTGCAGAGTTGGAAGGACGAGTGGCGCAGAGCAACGCCGCGCGTGGCCATACTCACGCTAAAGAGTGCCCGTACTGCGGCTCCCCAAGCGAACAAGGCCACACGCGGGGTTCTGCGGGACATTCCGAGAGGGTCGAAGCTTGTGGGTCACAAGCGCTTTGTCTGTACTATCGCCGCCGCAGCATCAGCACGCCGAACCCCAGGAGCATGAGCGTGGTGGGCTCGGGGACGATGTCCCAGTGGAACTCGCTGATGTCGAAGTTGGCCATGCCGTTGTGCGAGCTGTCGCCTAGCGATACGCGGTTACGCGTCCACCCGACCAGGGTGTTGCGATCCACCGAGAGGCACGGCGAAGTCATTCCGTCGACGAAGACGTCGATCATGTCGGCCGTCTTTGTTACACGGAACGTGTGGAAAGCGTCGGTTGTGTCGACAGAGTACGACACCAGCCAGGTCCAGCCGTTGGTATCACCGGTGAACCCAATCGCGTCGGGCGCGACCATCAGCAGGCAGGACTCGGTGTCGTTTGAGACGCCGGTGGCGAAGGCGTAGTTGAGATAATCACGCTCGCAACTGTTGACCCGTGCGGTTACCTGATAGGTCCAGTCGGCGGCGGGGTCGATCTCGGTGTACTCTCGCCGGATCGAGAGGTTCTCAGTCGTGGACGGGTCGTTGTAGTTCAGGCCGTCCACGCCGAGCGTGCCATAGGATGGATCACCAAAGGCGGTGAAGCGCTGAGCTTCCGGGATCAACGAGTCGTAGGGCATCAGCCCCGATGATGCATACCAACTGCCAGAATCAGCGAAGGCGACCGCCGCGCATACCAAAACCGCATACATTGCCAGACTTCTCATGACTCACTCCTTTTCCTGTTAGGTTCAAGCGAGGATCATGCCCACCCCTGAACGAGGCCGTACACTCCCCAGTTCCCTCATCACCTAGACCGTGCCGAGACCGCTTACGGTGGTCAAGAACAATCGCCGGTGTTGTGGCGGCATTTTGCACGCGGAACTGCGCGGCGGTACGTGTGCCGCCCGGCATATGACGCGCATGGCAACACCTGCGTTTCGAAGCTACACTCCGCGAATGCTCAACCATCTCAGCATCGAGGGGTATCGCTCACTGCGCGAGTTCTCGCTGTCCCTGGGGCGTGTGAACGTGCTGACCGGACCCAATGGATGCGGGAAGACGAATGTCTACAGCGCGGTCCGGCTGCTGAAGCGGGCGGCGGAAGGGCAACTGGCACGCTGCATTGCGGACGAAGGCGGGATGCCGGCGGTGCTTTGGGCGGGGCCGCGCAAGCGGCGCGAGCGGCAGCTGGTGGTGCTGTGCGCGGAGTTCGACGACTTCAGCTATGAGCTGGAAATCGGGCTGCCGCCGCCAGATACCCAGGACCCTCCGCCGGAAGATCCGACGATGTTCCCGTTCGATCCACTGGTGAAGGAGGAACGCGTTCAGGTGGCGGTGTCGCCGGGCAGGCGAGTCGTGTTGTGCGAGCGCGACCACGCACTGCTGCGGCTGCGCGACGAACATCAGCGTCTTGTCGCACATCCGGCGATGCTGGACGACAACGAGTCGGTGTTGTCGCAGGTGCGCGAGCCGCAGCAGTATCCGGAGCTGATCGTGTTGGGGCGGCGTTTCGCGGCGTGGCGTTTCTACCACGACTTTCGCAGCGACGCCGACGCGCCGGCCCGGCGGCGGCAGATCTCGGTCCGTACGCCGGCCATGAGCGACGACGGCAGCGACCTGGTGCCGGCGCTGCGCACGATTCACGAGCTCGGCGACGTGGACGCGCTGGATGCGGTGCTGTCACGTGTGCTGCCGGATTGGGAATTCGAGTACAAGGACGGGTTCATCTGGATGAACTTCCAGCCCGAACAGATGCTGCACAGGTTTGACCTGCGGGCGGCGTCGGACGGGATGATGCGGTTTCTCTACCTGGCGGCGGTGCTGATGAGCCCGCGGCCGCCGGAATTGCTGGTGCTCAACGAGCCGGAGAACAGCCTGTATCCGGGGCTGCTGGAGCCGCTGGCGGAACTGGTGGCGGGAGTGTCGGCGGGCTGCCAAGTGCTGCTGACGACGCACTCGGAGCGGTTGGCAGCGCTAATCGCGGAACGCACGGGCGAACCGCCGCAACGTCTGGAGGTGGTCGGCGGTGCGACGAGGGTTGTTGCTTGAACAGGTACAAACTCGGGATGGTTCTGCGCGGGAGTGCGTGGGGGGCGTCGATCGGCATGGCGGCGGGGTTGCTGGCGGCGATCGGGGCGAGGGACTACTGGCTGACGGCGAGCATGGTATGCGTCGACTCCGTTATGCTCGGAACGTTCTTCGGCTTCTGGACGGGGTGCATCGTGGCGAATCGGCGGGAGCGCGCGCAGCGCTTGCGTCGCAGCCTGGCTGCCCAAGGCAGGTGTGAACGCTGCGGCTATGACTTGACCGGCAATGTCAGCGGGCGGTGTCCGGAGTGCGGTGAACCGATCCAGAACGGGCCGCCGGCGATTCGATCGTAGAAACGCGACGGCCCCGGCGATCAGCATACGTCGCCGGGGCCGCGTCTACCCTTGCGTCATGGAGCGGGCCTGCTAGAACTCGTCAAGCCCGTGATCTTCGCCGGTCAGGTTGCCGTGGGTGGCGGTGGCACCGGCGTGGGTCGGCATGTGTACTGACACGTGCGGCACATTCACTTTGCGCCTCTTGCTGTGCCCGGTGTTTGGCCGTGCCGTCTGACTTCCACCGCTGCCGCCGCCGACCAGGGTCGACAGTTCGTCAACGATGCCCTTGACGGTCAGGGCCTGGGCACTGAGTTCCTCGGCGGCGGAGGCGGATTCCTCGGCGCCGGCCGCGTTCTGCTGGGTGACCTTGTCCATCTGGGACACGGCCGTGTTGACCTGATCAACGCCCTGTGACTGTTCTTCACTGGCGCGAGCGATGCCGTTGATTAGGTCGGTCACCTTGGTAACGTCCGTCACGATTGTCCCCAGCGCCTTGGCCACGTCGCTGGCGACGACGGTACCTTCCTTGGTCTTCTTGACCGAGTCCTCGATCAAGTCGGTTGTCTCACGCGCGGCCTGGGCGGAGCGCTGGGCGAGATTGCGGACCTCATCGGCGACGACGGCGAAGCCCTTGCCGTGCTCGCCGGCGCGGGCGGCCTCGACAGCGGCGTTGAGGGCCAGCAGGTTGGTCTGGAAGGCGATTTCCTCGATCACCTTGATGATCTTGCTGATCTGGCCGGAA
>JAFGRR010000691.1 GCA_016935035.1 Phycisphaerae bacterium
AACGACAAAGCCGGCCTACGGGACGTAGGCCGCTACATTAGCTGTCTCGCGGGAGCCGTGCATGCCAATCGAGCGTGTTTTCAGCCAACCGACGCCGGACGATGAGAGCTACCTGATCTCGCTGCGTCCGCAACGTCTCGACGAGTGCATCGGCCAGGAGGTCGTGCGCGAACAGCTCAGCATCGCGCTGGACGCCGCCCGCAAGCGTGGCGAACCGCTCGACCACGTGCTGCTCGACGGCCCGCCGGGCCTTGGCAAAACCACGCTGGCACACGTCATCGCGACCGAGATGAACGCCCGCATCCACGTCACCAGCGGACCGGCGATCACTCGGCAGGGCGACCTGATGATGCTGCTGACCCAACTCGAACAGGGCGACGTGCTCTTCATCGACGAGGTGCATCGGCTCAACAAGGCCGTCGAGGAGTTTCTGTACCCGGCCCTCGAGGATTTTCGCGTCGACTACACGACCGAAAGCGGCATCGGCGGTCGGACCGTGAACTTCAATCTCAAGCGTTTCACGCTGGTCGGTGCGACGACACGGGCCGGGATGCTGTCGGGGGCCATGCGCAGCCGCATCGGCATGCCGTTCCACCTGCAGTATTACACCGAGGCCGAGTTGACGCGGATCGTGACGCGCAGCGCGCAGCTCCTGAAGGTGCCGGCGCTGGCGGGGGCGCTGGAGCGTCTGGCGTCGCGCTCGCGTGGCACGCCGCGGATTGTGAACCGGCTGTTGCGGCGGGTGCGTGATTACGCCGACGTGCGTGGCGACGGCCGGCTGACGCCCGAGATCGTCGATGCGGCGCTCGGCATTCTCCAGATCGACGAGCTCGGGCTGGACGAGTTGGATCGGCGGTACCTGATGGCGCTGATCAAGCACTACGACGGCGGCCCGGCCGGCATCGAGGCCATCGCCGCCAGCATGGGCCACGAGCGCGACACGCTTGAAGACGTGGTCGAGCCGTACCTGCTTCAGATCGGCTTCGTGATCCGCACCCCCCGCGGCCGCGTCGCCCGCCCGGCGGCGTTCGAACACCTGGGCTTCGCGCCGCGCGCCAAGAACGTAGATTTCGAGCAGCCGGGGTTGTTTGAATGAGAACCACCGGCCGGAGTGTCGATTGGATATTTGGCGTGCTATCGTGACTGGTGTCACTCGAGGTCAAGCTCGATTCTCATGAACGTCTGACTCTCTGATGCGAGAAAGATGGCGGCTTGCGCCACAAGGCGTTCCTGAGACAACTCGCGGTTTATGAACGCGTTAAGATCTTTCGTCGATACGACCATGCACAGTAACTCCGACATCGGTGTGTCGGTGTCCCGTACGAAGTTCCTATTTCCATATGCAAAGACGTATCCGACATACTCAAAAGCCGTGTTTTCGAATCTATCAGTTATTGTGGTTTCCAGGAGAACGGGCAGAATGTTGGATTGGGCAAAGGATGCAGCTCGTTTCTTGGCGGTGTTGACTGTCTGATTGATGTTGTTGAAGACCGTATCCGAGAATAGGGGGCCCAATATGAGAACGGCCTTGTTCTGATACTCCGCGAAGCGAACCGGGATGATTCGCCCATTCATCGCCTCTGATGACGTAATATACAGGGGCCAGCGAGTGTTCCTTATGAAGCTAGATATCTCCTTCCTGTAGGCGAGCAGGATCTGTGAGGAGCCCTCACTGGCAGCATCAATGCGCCGCAGCACTTCGTCTTGCCCTATTAGGCACGCGTCCGGATGGACATCAGGTGTTGCGCCGAGTGAGATGCTCTGGGTGCGCAGAGACCACAACACCCATTCGATGCTGGCGGATCGGTAGAGCGCGTCATCCAACGCGATTTGCAGAGAAGGAACTGCGCTGAGCGCATGTCTCAATTCTCGTTCAGCTTCCTCTGTTGCTCGCGCTCGGCGGGCTTCCTCTTCGCGGGCCTCGGCTTCGGCACGACGTCGTTCCGCCTCTCGCGCCGCGGCATCCCTTTGTGCTCTTTCCAGTTCGGCGGCGCGAGCTCGCCGAGCTTGCGCTCGAGCCGCCTCTGCCTCTTCGCGTTGCTTCTGCTGTGCTAACGCACGGGATTGGTCTTCTGGGCTGACAAGCTTGCCGCCGATCACACGCCATCCATCACGGATCTTGCGGCGCTGGTGAACCTCTCGTGTTGACAGCCTCTTATGTTCGGCGTCGATATCGGTTGTCAGCTTGTTGCATGTGTCTTGATTGGCAAACGGCGACTGGCTCACTTCATCGCGCAAGTCGCTAATGATGTTGTTCGCGGCGTCGAAGTCGCACTCATCTGCCTTGTCCTTGGCTGCTTGGAGCTGTGCCGACACACGCTTGGTTAGTTGCTCCTGGCCCTTTCTCATCTTGTCGGCCTTGCTCTCGCCGCAGCCGCTCGCCACGGAAAGCATGATGATTAGGGGCACGAACTGGAGATGAACAATCTTCATGACGGCACCTCTTCGTGCCGGGGGAGGCGAGAACACAGTGTCCCCCGAGTGAGCTGAACAGTAGATCCAACTTTACCGCACTCCTGCCTGTTCGTCCAGGCAGGTGCTGGCCACCCAATCTGTACGAGCGAGAGCCGGCGTGCGTCTTGTGCGTGTTCCAGTACGATATCCTTGGCTGTATGGCGTAGTGACCCACGTACGGTACATAATCCGCGAGGACCACATGAGCCCCGAACAACGCATGGTCAAGGAATTCCACGAGAAGTACGGCGCCCCCGTCGGCGACAAACCCGCGCAGATCGGCGTTAAGGATCGCCTGCGGCGCGCGCGGCTGATTGTCAGCGAGGCGGCTGAGTTTCTCGACGCCGCCGACACGGGCGACTTTGTCGAGATGGTGGATGCGCTGGCGGATATTCTCGTGGTGACATACGGGGCGGCGGTCGAGATGGGGGTTGATCTTGAGCCGGTGTTCGCGGAAGTGCAGCGGTCGAACATGTCGAAGAACGGCGGCAAGGATGCCGGCGGGAAAATCCTCAAGGGGCCGGGCTTTTTGCCGCCGGACATTCCGGGGGAACTGCGGAAGCAGGGCTATCGGGAAGACAATGCAGAATGCCGAATGCAGAATGCCGTCGTCATTACTTGCTCGGCGACACCTGGAGACGATGAGAAGGCGGCCGAGGGCGACGGGCATGCCCGCGCTTAGCGCTTGGGCACCCAACATGGACTTTTCAGAGCAGAAGTGAGGACACGTGCTATTGGTACGCGCAAATCACGCCTACGCTCGTCGCTGATAGCTACCTATCGCGGCTTTCCTGCATGATCGCGAAGTCGCCCAAGTCGACGTCGGCGTCGCCGTCGGCGTCTGCGGCGAAGCAGGTTTGACTCGCCAAGTAGTAGAAATCCGGGCCGGCCATGCAGAAGCGGAACATCGGAAAGTCGCTGAAATCGATGTGGCCGTCGCCGTTGAGATCGCAGCAGCCGCCGGTTGCGCACAATCCGATCTTGAGCTCGAGCGCGTCCCACAACTCGGGCCGGCTGCCGTCATAGTCCAGTGCCCACATGCCGACGCCCTGGAGGTTGTACTGGTTTGCCAGGTCGTACTTGAGCCCCAGGCTGTCGGCGTTGTCGAACCACACCTGGTGCCAATTCGTTCCATCGTTCCAGCGATACCAGGGCGTCTGCGAGACGCTGTCCCAGATCAGGCCGTACGTTTGCGAGTTCGGTTCGTCGTTGTAGAAACGCGTCGAGCCGATGAAGCTAATGACGGTCGAGCGGGCGGACGAAGTGGCGGTGGTCCAGTGGTGCCCGTAATACGGCACGCCGAGGATCAGCTTCTCGGGGTTGTTCTGCGCGACTGGGTAATACTCGTTTACGACGGTGTTCGTGATGTTGTAGGTGTAGCCGACGAGCGGGGCGTTGGGCCAGCTCGTGCTGCTCCAACTGCCGGCGAAGGCATAGCCCATGATGAAGATGCCGTCACAACTGGCCGCCAGGCCGGGCAGATCCCAGCCGTCGTCCCAGTTGACGGACGGGCCGGCGAAAGTCACCTCCGAGCCGGGGATCTCGCTGTGCAGATACGCGGTCAGGTCGGCCATGAAGCCGTTAATGTAGTTGCGATACGAGCCGGTGCCCTCGAAGTCGATATTCACGCCGTCGGCGTTGCCTGCCAGAATCGCGTTGCGGATGTTAACGAAGAAGGCGTTCTTATAGCTCGGCGTCGTGATCAGCGTGTAGATATCGCCGGTGTCAAACAGGACGGCGACGAGGATGGCCTTGGTGCCGGCGGCGTGGGCGTTGTTGATGACGGTGGTCCACGGCCAGCCGTGCGTGTTCGAAAACGTGCCGTTGGCGTTCACATCGACACCGAAGCACGCCACATGCGTCAGCAGGTCGTACCGCAGGTTTGACGTGCCACTCCAGTAGGGCAGATAACCGAAGATCGTGCGGCAGGGATGCGTCGTTGAGCGGGTTTGCAGCGGGATGATGGTCTCGCCCGCGTCGCGCAACAACTGCGGTGAGACCGGGTCAAACTGGTGAGCCTGGTAGTCGCGCTGGTGCGGACTAACGGGCTCGACGCCGACTGGCACGACCGCCTGGTCGATGAGGGGTGGCGCAGTCGCTGCGCACCAGGAACAGATGGCCCCGAGTCCGATCACGGCAAGCTGTCGCACCAATGTGTTCACTTCGTCGATTCTCATCGGCAGAATACGGCGTGGTCCCCATCAGCGCCGCTCGCCGACGGGGAATCGCCCGCTTGATTATAGCGAATCGCCGGGTTTCCCAGCGCGCAATGTTGCGGTCGATACCCTGGTGGCACCGGTGGGTCGAAGACTCAGCCGTGAGTCAACGGACGGGGCACGGGCAGGCCCACCTTTGGTGGGCCTGCCCATGACACCCGGCATCAGGGCGCCCGTTTACTCATCGTCATCATCATCCGCGTCTTTCTTCGAGCGTCTCCGCTGTTTGCGGGTCAGATCGAAGGCACGCTTGCCGAAGCGCTTGGACACGC
>JAFGRR010000089.1 GCA_016935035.1 Phycisphaerae bacterium
GCCACCCACACCTACGAGAACGTCACCTGTCCCTTTTGCGGCCTTCTTTGCGACGACCTTACCGTCACCCGCACCGGCAGCACGCTCAAGGTGAGCAACGGGTGTCCGCGTGCCGTCGGCGGGTTCCAGCGTCCGCTCCCCGCTGCCTCTCCGATGGTTCGGGAAAAAACGGTAAGCCAGGAGGAGGCGGTGGCGGCGGCGGCCGCCCTTATACGCGACGCCAAACTGCCGCTCTATGGAGGCATGGCCACCGACGTGTCGGGCTGCCGCGCCATCCTGTCGATCGCCGATCGCAGCTGCGGCGTCCTCGATCACGCCCTAAGCGAAGGACAGTATCGCAACTTCAAGGTCGTGCAGACGAGCGGCTGGATCATGTCCACGCTCACCGAGACGCGCAACCGCGCCGACCTCATCCTCATCGTGGGCACGGATGTGCACAAGCTGCACGGCCGCTTCTTCGACCGGGTGGTGACTACCCCGTACACGATGTTCGAGCCGGTGGCCGCCAAGCGCACGGTCGTGTTCATCGGCGAGGGTCTGGACACCTCGGCGGCCACGGGCCCGCGTATCGACGAGGTCATTACACTTCCCGTCGCCAAGGACCGCATCCCCGAGGTGCTGTCGGCCATCTCGGCCCGCGTGCGCGGTTTCACGGTCGTGCCCCAGGAGTCCGCTCCCGCCCAGCCGACGAAGAAGGGCGGCCTGCTGTCGGCCATCCTCCCGTCCGCCATGCGCCCGGCCGCCTCGCCCGTGGCGGAGATCGCCGGCGTCCGGTTCTCCGACATCGAGCGCGTCGTCGAGAAATGCAAGAATGCCAAGTACGGCGTCGTGGTGTGGGCGCCCCCGGCGCTGACCATGCCCGAAGCCGACCTCACCTTGCATGTCGTCACCGAAATGGTGCGCGAGCTCAATCTACACACCCGCTTCGCAGGGCTTTCCCTCGGCGGCAACGAAGGCGCGCCGACCGCCGCATCGAGCTGCACGTGGCAGACCGGCTACCCGCTGCGCGTGAGCTTCGCCAACGGCAAGCCGGTGTACGACTCCTACCGCTACTCGCTCAATCGCATGTTGGCCGATGGCGAGGGCGACCTCCTGGTCTGGGTCGCCACCATAGGTACCGACATCGGCCTACCGCAGACCCGATTGCCGACCGTCGTGCTGGGTACCCCGGGCGTGCGCCTTGCCCAGCCTCCGACCGTATTTATTCCCGTCGGCACGCCGGGCATCGATCACACCGGACAGATGGTCCGCTGCGACAACGTCGTGTCGTTGCCGCTGAAGAACCTTCACCGCTCGAGTCTGCCGCGTGCGGCCGACGTCCTCGCCGCCATCCAAGCCGCATTGTGAACGTGAGACCTGCCCGATGATGATCAAGCTAACCGGTGGCAAGGTCTACGACCCCGCCAACAACGTGAACGGCGAGGTGCGCGACATCTACGTCGCCGATGGCCGCATCGTGCCGGCCTCGCCTGAGGCGCGCATCGACAAGGAGTACGACGTGCGCGGTCGCGTCGTCATGGCCGGGGCCATCGACCCGCATACCCACATCGGCGGTGGCAAAGTGACGATCGCGCGCACGCTGATGCCGGAGGATCATCAGCACGACGAGGTCGCCCATACCGCGCTGACCCGCGCCGGCACGGGCCACGCCCTGCCCTCCACCATGATCACCGGCTATCGGTACGCGGAAATGGGCTACACCGCGGCGTTCGAGCCGGCCATGCTGCCGGCCAACGCGCGTCAGGCGCACATGGAGATGGGCGACACGCCGCTGCTCGACAAAGGCGCGTTCGTCATGCTCGGCAGCGACGATTACATGCTGCGCCTCATCTCGGAGAAACGCGGCTTCGAGATGATCAAGGACTACATCGCGTGGACCATGCACGCCGCCCAGGCGATCGCCGTCAAGGTGGTGAACCCAGGCGGCATCAGCGCCTTCAAGTTCAATCAGCGGAAGCTCGATCTCGACGAGAAGCACGTCTATTACGGCATCACGCCTCGCGACATCATTCTCACTCTCGCGCGCGGCCTGCTCGAGCTTGGTGTCACCCATCCGCTGCACGTGCACGGATGCAATCTCGGCATTCCCGGAAACTACGAGACAACGATGGCGACGATCCGCGCCACCGAGGGCCTGCCGCTGCACCTCACGCACATCCAGTTCCACAGCTACGCCACCGAGGGCGAGCGGCATTTCTCGTCGGGCGCCGCGGCAATCGCCGAGGTGCTGGCCAAATACCCGCACGTCTCCATCGACGTCGGCCAGGTGATGTTCGGGCAGACGTGCACGGCCTCGGGCGACAGCATGCGCCAGTACAACGGCGCCAAGAACGCCGACCCGCGCCGCTGGGTGGTGATGGATATCGAGTGCGATGCCGGCTGCGGCGTCGTCCCGTTCCGTTATCGCGACAAGAGCTATGTCCACGCGCTGCAGTGGGCGATCGGGCTTGAGACCTTCCTGCTTTGCCCAGATCCGTGGCGCATCTTCCTGACCACCGACC
>JAFGRR010000692.1 GCA_016935035.1 Phycisphaerae bacterium
AAGGAGGCCGCGCGACGGCGTGCTCTATGTCGGGCGAATCGAGCCGCGCAAGAATCAACTCGCGCTAATCCGCGCCCTGAATGGTACCGACATCCCGCTGCGGCTCATCGGCAGTCCCGGCCGGTTCAACCGCGCATACTATGATGAATGCCGCCGCTGCGCCGAACCCAACGTGACCTTCGTCAGCCAATGTACGCCTGCTGCCCTGCGCGACGAATACCGCGCCGCGAAGGTGCACGCCTGCGTGAGCTGGTACGAGACGCCTGGGCTGGCCAGCCTCGAAGCCGCCGCTTGTGGCTGCGCAGTGGTCGTCACGCCCGGCGGCTGCACACGCGAATACTTCGGCGATGACGCCGCCTATTGCATGCCCGGTGATCCGACGTCGATCCACCACACCGTGGAGCACGCTCTTCAATCGCCGATTCCCCCGACGTTGGCCGCGCGCGTGTCCCGCGACTGCACCTGGAAGGCCGCCGCCAGCAAGACGCTGGCCGCGTACAACCAAGCCGTCAGCATGTAGCGGCCAACGTCTCGTCGGCCGTCTTCACAGCGCCCACCCCAGTCACTCCGCCGCCCAATCAAACCTGTACAGATAGAACACCCCATCCCCGGACGCCGGCGCCTCGTAGACCAGTTCCGCAAACGGCTCAATGAGCGGATCTGCGAATAGTGCCGCGCGTATGTCCGCGTGCCGCTCGCGCTCAAAGCCGTCGCCCGTCTCGATCGCGAAATAGTCCGGATGCTGTTCGACCATCGTCCCGCGCAACATGCCGGGGTCGGCCGGATCCTCGAACCACGGCATCCAGGTACATCCCGAATAGAAGGCGACACGCCGATGCGAGTTGGCACCGAGCAACGTCTTGCCGGCAACCTCACCATCATGTGCGGCCAGCCAGCGCGACGCGTCGCGCAGATATCCATTGAACCCATCAGGCACACGCAACGCATAGATCGCCAGCGGCAGCAGCAACACCACCAGCACCCACGGCCAGAGCCGCGCACGCATCGACATCCGCAACCACTCGCGCACCTGCAACAGCGTCAGCGCCGCGAACGGGGTCAGCAGCATCACCAGTACCAGCGTGTGCCGCGGATTCAGATACCCCCACTTGCCCTGCAACATTGTCACCAGCGCCAGATGCGCCAAAAAGCACGCCGACAACCCCGCCAGCGCCGCATGACTCAGCCGCCAGCGAATCAGCAACAGGCCGGCCACGCCCAACAGCGGTATGACCACCCGGCCGGCGCGGAGGGTCTCGTACAGCACCCACGGCAGCAGCGCCGCCGGATGCAGCTCGCGTGTCTCCAGTTTGGCCTGCACGATGTCCTGCTCGACCTTGCCCGCATATTGGACTGGTCTTTCAATACCGAACGCGGTTACCGCCTCACTCCGAAACCACTTCAGCGGGCTCTTCTTGGGAGAGATGTCGCCGGTCAGCAGCCAGAACGGCAAGGCACATACCGCGAATGCCACGCACACCAACCCGGCCCGTCGCACCACAGCTTGCCACCCAAGTTCACGCCGCAAGGCGAGCAGCGCGATCAAAGCAGCCGGCATCACAGCTCCACCTTCGGGCCGTGTCAGGAAAGCCAGACCCGCCAGCAGCCCGCACAGCGCCGCCGCCGCCGGCCGCCGCATGTCCACCAGCACGCAAGCCCCAGCCAGATAGAACGCCAAGTGAAGCTGGTCGGACATCGCGTCGGCGGACAGTTGCACGTTCAGCGGCAACAGTGCCGCCATCAGCGCGGCAAGGCACCCGGCCTGCACCGCGTCGAATGGCAGTTCCAGCCGCCGCCACAATTGCCGCGTCAGCACCGCCATCACCACCACAACGACCATGCCACCAATTACCGACACGATCTGCCCGCAGACCTGCCACGTCACGGGCCCGTCGGGCACGCCGGTCGCCCGGGCGGCCCCGTGCAGGCCAAGCAACAGCAGCGGAAACAGCGGATGCTGCTGAGCCCGCGCGTCGCTCAAATACGCCGGCCCATTCTCGCCCAGATTGCGTGCGAATTCGCAGAAGTTCACGCCGTCGCGGGACATGCACGGCATCAGCGCTGCCATCGCCACGCGCCACACGAGTGCCAGCCCGATCACGAGCAGCAATCGCCGTTCAAAAATCGGCACGCGTGCGACGGGTGCCGCGTTTGACGCTTGGTTGGTCTGGTCTGCCACGTCCACACGGTACTATCCGCCCAGCACCGAGACAAGCTGGGCACCACCGCCGCGGTTCCCAACACCGCCCGTGCCTGCTATAAAGGTAGCTGGCGCCGGCGACAATTCTGGACCGCCCCGCCACACCTTTCAGTCCTCCTGAACGGCGACATAGCGCGATGCGTAACCAGGACCCCGTGGCGGTAATTGGCGGCGGCGTTGGCGGCCTCAGCGTCGCATACGAACTCGCGCGCCGCCAGGTTCCATGCGTCATCTTCGAAGCCGACGAGACGCTCGGCGGCCTGTGCGGCACCTTTCAGGTGCCCGGCGGCCGGCTCGAGAAGTTCTATCACCACTGGTTCAACTCCGACTACACGATACTAAACCTGCTGTACGAACTCGGCCTGCGTGACAAGCTCGAAGCTCGCGCCAGCCGCACCGGCCTGCTGACGGGCGGCAGAATCCACCGCCTCGCAACACCCTGGGACCTGCTGCGTTTTCGCCCTCTGTCACCATGGAATCGCATCCGCCTCGGGTTGCTTATGCAACGCGCCCGGCGGGAGACAGACTCACTCAGGCTCGACAAACTGACCGCGCGCGAGTGGCTGATCTCGATGGCCGGCGCGCAGGTCTTTCGCGTCGTCTGGGAGCCCCTGCTGCGTGGCAAGTTCGGCCCCGACGCCGACAACATCTCCGCCGCCTGGTTCTGCGAAAAGCTCAAGCTCCGCGGTGGCAGTCGCGACGGCGGCGCGCGAGAACAACTGCTGTACATGCGCGGCGGATTCAGCACCTTCATCGACGGCCTGGCCCAGCACCTGCGCGCTGCCGGTGTCGCGATTCACGCCAATAGCCCGGTGTCGCGCGTTGCGACGGATGGCGGGCGCGTCACCGCGATCACTACGCCGCGCGAAACCATCAACGTATGCGGTGCCGTGGTAACGACTGCGATCCCGCCGTTTCTAAAGATGTGTCCGGACCTGCCGGCCGACTATCGGCAACGTCTCGAACAAGTCCGCTACCTCGGCAACGTGTGCATCGTGCTCGGTTTGAAGCACGCGCTGTCGGACATGTACTGGATCAGCGTCAGCGAGCCGAGCTTTCCGTTCGTCGGCATTATCGAGCACACGAATCTCGATTCGCCCGCCGCTTACAGGGGCATGCACTTCGTTTTTCTGTCGCGCTATGCCAACAAGAACGACCTGTTCTTCACAGGCAGTAAGCATGAGGTGATCGGCATGGCGCTGCCGCACTTGCGGCGTGCATTCCCAAGCTTCGACGAGAGGCACGTCGCTGCCAGCTTCGTGCACCGTACGCCATATGCTCAACCCATAGTGACGCGCGGCTACCGTGACCTGATACCGGAGATGACGACGCCGATCCCGAATTTGTGGCTGAGCACGATGACCCAGATCTACCCGCAAGACCGCGGCACGAACTACGCCATCCAGAACGGACGCCACGTGGCGGGAATGGTGGCCGAGGCGTTGTCGAGCTAGTCCACACCGTCGCGGCGGCGCGGAATCTCGAAACCCGCAAGAACCGTCAAGCGACCAGTGCGGATACCCGCTAACGTCAGTCCAGGAGGATTCGATGAAGACGCGGACACAACGCGACTATGAGGAACGCATCCTGCGGGTCCTGGTGCACATTCAGGCCCACCTGGACGAGGCGTTCGACCTGGACGAATTGGCTGCCATCGCCTGCTTCTCGCCGTTCCACTTTCACCGCGTTTTTCGCGGCATGGTCGGCGAGCCGGTGAAGGAGCACGTTAGGCGGCTGCGGCTCGAGCGGGCGGCGTATCGACTGAAGACGACGGCCGAGCAGGTGACGCGCCTGGCTTTCGACGCCGGCTACGAGACGCACGAGTCGTTCACGCGTGCCTTCAGTGCCCACTTCGGTCAGGCCCCGTCGCAGTATCGCGAGCTTCATCGCGTGGCCCCGGTTCCGAGCGTGCGCTCGGGCGTGCACTACGC
>JAFGRR010000693.1 GCA_016935035.1 Phycisphaerae bacterium
ACGAGGGCTATCCGCCGGAGGTTTGTTGCCCGGTGGTTGCGCCGGAGTACGCCTGGGGCTGGAAGACGCGGCCGCGCGTGGACACGTCGGCGCCGGATGCCGCGGTGCGTGTGTGGGATCCGACGCAGCCGCAGTCGGGAGACGCGTATGTTGTCGGTGAGCCGATCACGTGGCCTGAACCGTATCCGGAGACTCAATGGGACCTTGCATTCGAGTTGACGTCGCACCACATGATCGCGGGCATCAAGTGGGATCAGCCGCCGGAAACCGACAATCCGTATCTTCCCGGCTGCTACTACGGCTGGGACGAGATGTCGCAGCACGGCGGAGAGCAGATCGCTGGTGACGACTGGATATGCAACGATTTCCGCCCGGTGACCGACATTCACTGGTGGGGCTCGTACATTGGCTGGCAAGACGCGGCCGGACCCCCGGACGTACGCCCCGACCGTTGGGTGTTCACGATCTGGACGGACAGGCCGGCGGATCCGAACGCGGCGGCTGGCTTCAGTCACCCGGCGACGGCGATTTGGCAGGTGATAGCCGACGCGTCGGAGGTGCAGGAGACCATGGACGGCTGTGACTTCCATCCGGACCACGGCCAGGACACCTGCTTCTACTACACCTACAACATTCCGTCATCGAGGTGGTTCATTCAGGATCCCGAACTCGGAGTCTTTTGGCTGACGATCGCGCCGATCTACGAGTGCGCCTGCAGCGGGGATCATGACGGTGATGGTGACGTGGACAGCAACGACGCGGATGCGTTTGTCGCATGCCTCACGGGAGGCGGATTGGATTGCGAATGGGCGGACATGAACTGCGATGGCGCGCTCGACTCGTTCGATGTCCCGATCTTCGACTGCCAGGCGCAGGCGGGCTGGCCTGACCCGAACTGTTGTGGCAACGTCTTGCAGCCGGTTGTCGACTACCCGTGGGGCTGGAAGACGCGACCGTATCTTGATACGGCGCCGGATGCGGCGGTGCGTGTCTTCGATCCGACGGCGCCTGTTCCCGGCAGCAACTGGTATCTCGGCGAGCCGATCTACGACTTCACGGGTACGTGGTGGGATCTGGCATTTCGTCTGACGACAGTGATGCCGGGCCAGCCGTACGTGAAGTGGTCGCAGCCGCCGGCGCCATGGGAAGGCGAGATGATCGACGGTTGGGACGAGTGGTCGATACGCGGTTCCAACCAGATAGCGGCGGACGACTGGGTTTGCACCGATGCGACGCCGGTAACAGACGTGCACTGGTGGGGCTCATTCCTCGGCTGGACGGAGACGACACCGCCGACGAACATGCTGCCTCGGCGGTTCCACGTTGCCATCTGGTCGGATGTGCCGGCTGGCACTGTCCCGTGGAGTCATCCAGGTGTGGTGCTGCACACCTTCTGGGTGATGGATTACACGATGGAGTTTGTCGGCTGGGATCTGGATCCTTGTGGTATTCACCCGCCCGAGAGTTGCTTCCGCTTCGACTACGAGATGCCCTATGACGACTGGTTCATCCAGCCAGAGGGTGACCACGTCTACTGGATCAGCATCGCGGCCGACTACGACACGGGCATCGTCCCATTGTATCCATTCGGATGGAAGACGCGGGTTCAGGACGGAACCGCCGGTCCGGACGCGGCGGTGCGGATCCATGCTCCGACAGTTCCGGTCGACGGTTCGGTGTGGGCGGCTGGTGAGCCGCTGGCGTGCCCGACCGGCGGCGTATGGTACGACCTGTCATTCGCGCTGACGACGTGCAAGAGTTGCGGCGACACGAATTGTGATGGTAGAACGGACGTGTTCGACATCGATTCGTTCGTCATGGCCATCACTAATCCAGCGGGCTACGCGATAATGTACCCCAGTTGCAACATCATGGAGGCCGACTGCAACTTTGATCTGGCGGTCGACGTGTTTGATATTGACACGTTCGTGATGGCGATCATCAACTATGGTTGCCCGATGATACCGTAGTGTGATGCAGGGAACCTTAATCTCGTGATTGGTGATACCGGCGTGGGCCGGCGGCGACGCTGGTTCACGCCGGTGTTATGCGCGGCGATTCAGCCGTGTGGCGGTCGTGTTCAATGCCACCAGCGACGTTTGGACTTCTGGTTCTTATTTCTGGCATCGGTGGAGGCGCTATCGCTCTTGGCCAGTTCGTTGCGGACGCGTTTCAGCAAGTCGGAGTCCGAGACGTTGCCGCCGGTCAGACGCCTCAGGACGTGCAGGCGTTCAACCTCCTCCTCCGAGAGGGCCATCTCATCAATGCTGCCAGAGGGTGGGGGTGTTGGCAGATCCGGCAGGTCTGTTTGATGGTGGATGGTCACCTGGGGCTCGTCGTCGACCTCGGCGTCCTCGGCGCTTTCCGGTGCTGGCGCCTCGTCCGCGGGCCCTGGGAGCGTTTCCTCGATCGCCTCGGGAGTCTCGGCCGATGGCGGTGCATCCTCCGGCGTAACCTCGGACTCCTCGGGTGGCGCGGGCCGTGACGGGAGTTCATCGACGGGCGCGTCAGCCTGGGGAGTTGGCGGCTCGGGGGCCATAGCAGCCTGCGGAGCCGGGGCAATCTGTTGCGGCGTGCTGCCGTCGAGAGCCGATTGCATTTCGGTGAAGAGCTGTTGCAGCTTGGCCAGGGCTTCCTCGCGCTGTGCGAGAGCTCTTTCGCGTGCCTGGAACTCGGCGTCGTGTTGATCTAGTTCGCGCAAGCGGCGTTCGATCGACGCGGCGCGCTCTTCGAGATCCTCGGCGCGGGCTTCGATGTCAGCGTGTTGCCGCGTCAGCTCTTCCTGCCGTTCGGCCAACACCTGCTCCTGCTGATCGAGTTCGACCGTGCGGGCTTCAAGCTTGGCGAGTTCGGCCTGTGCGGCCTCGGTCTTGGCCTGGAAAGCCGTTCGCTCCTCGCTCAGCGTCTGTTCGACGTGGGCGATCTGCTCCTGGCGATCGTTCAGTTCGGATTCGAGTTGTGCCAGACGTTCATGGGATGCCTGAAGCTCGGCGTCACGCTCGGTGAGTGCCTGCTCGCGTTCTTCCTGGCCGGCGTGTCGTGCTTCCAGATCGGTTTGGCGCGTTTCGAACTCGGCCGCCCGTTCGTCCAGGGCCGAGCTGCGCTGATCGAGTTCCGAGCGCATCTGTGACAGCCGCTCTTCCTCGCCGGTCAGCGTTTCCAACTGCTGTTCGAGTTCGGTGCGCTGTTGTTCGACGGCTTGGTGCTGGGCGTTTGATTCGGCGGCGCGCTGCTGAAGCTCGGCCTCGCGCCGGGCGACGTCCACTTCGCGTGCCTGTACGTCAGCCTGTCGGCGCTTGAGCAGGGCATGCGTCTCCTGTACCTGCTCATAAACGCGCGAGAAGTCCGTTGCGACGGAGAGCAACGTATCGCCGAGCCCTTCGCTCGCGGGCTGACACTCGGGAGCGTCATCCGCGGTGGGTTCCGCGTCGGTTCCTTGCACATCGGCGTCCGACATTGCACCTGCTCTTCGGTCTCTAAAGGCGCGGTGATCCCGCCCGGTCGGCGTCAGATTGTGCCGCCGCCGGCTATCTCGGGTCCCGCTTATTGCATCGAAGCATCCACCGCCGGACGTTAGTAGCGCTCTCGGGACGCCGCGTGTTGCCGTTCGCGCAGGGTCGGCCGGTCGGCGGGTTTTGCGCGTTCGGATATAATCGCGGCCGGTAATCACTGTTCACACGCGAGGTGCAGAAGTTGAATACGAACGATGAAGGGGGCGTGGCGGGGAACAACGCGGTTGGTTCCGATATGTTGGCTCCCGGCGACATGCCGGTCGAGGAGTTTCGGGCGGCGATGCACGAGGTGGCCGACCTGATGGCCGATTACCTGGGCGGGGTCGATAACTACCCGGTCGTCCCGCCGATTCGACCCGGTGATGTGGCCCGAATGCTGCCCGCGTCGGCACCCGAACAGGCCGAGCCAATCGACAAGATTCTCACGGACTACAAGCGGATCATCGAGCCGAACACGACGCACTGGAACCACCCGGGCTTCATGGCGTACTTCGCGGTGACCGGATCTGGGCCGGGGATTCTGGGCGAGGCACTGGCCGGCGCGCTGAATGTCAACGCCATGCTGTGGCGCACGGGGCCGGCGCCGACCGAACTAGAAGAGCGTGCGTGTGATTGGCTGCGGCAGGCCATCGGGCTGCCGCCGGAGTTTGTTGGCCACATCAACGATACCGCTTCGGTCAGTTCCTTCGTTTCGTTGGCCGCTGCCCGGCATGCGCGTAAGGAGCTGGACATCCGGCGGCGCGGGATGAGTGGGCGGACGGACCTGCCGCGTCTGACCGTATACGCGAGCACACAGGCGCATTCGTCAATCGACAAGGCGTGTGTTGCGCTGGGCATCGGGCTTGACAACCTGCGCAAGATCGAGACGGACGACGAGTTTCGCATGTCGCCGGCGGCGCTGGCGACCGCGGTGGCGGCGGATCGCGAGGCTGGCGCCGTTCCGCTGGCGGTCGTCGCCACGCAAGGCACAACCTCTAGCACGAGCATTGATCCGGTGCCGGCGATTGCGGAGGTCGCTCGGCGCGAGGGCATGTGGCTGCACATTGACGCCGCATATGCGGGTGTGGCGGCAATCGTGCCGGAAGTGCGGGCGAAGATGCCGGGATTGGAGTTGGCTGACTCGTTGGTGACTAATCCGCACAAGTGGCTGTTTGTGCCGGTGGATTGCTCGACGCTTTTCGTCCGCGACGCGAATCAACTACGCGAAGCGTTCTCGATTGTCCCGGACTATCTGACGACGACCGAGACGAACGTCACGAACCTGATGGACTACGGTGTGCAGCTTGGCCGGCGGTTTCGATCGCTGAAGCTGTGGATGGTGATGCGAGCGTTCGGGTTGGAGGGGTTGCGCGAGCGCATTCGCTATCACTGCGCGCTGGCGCATGAATTCGAGTCGTGGGTGGCGGCCGACGAGCGATTCGAACTGGCAGCGCCGGTACCGTTCAGTACCGTCTGTTTCCGGGCGACACCGGCCCTTTCGCTCGATGAGCAGGATGCTTTCAACGAGCGGCTGCTGGCGCGCGTCAACGTGGCCGGCCCGGTGCTCCTGTCGCACACGCGGCTGCGTGGGCGGTATGTGATGCGCATCGCGATCGGCAATCTGCGAACGCGAATGAGTCATGTGCGCGCGGCGTGGGATCTGATTCGTGCGGCTTATGAGCAAGTGGCCGTGTGAGGAGAAACGGCCTTTGGGGGTGATTCGTTCGAATCAGCGA
>JAFGRR010000694.1 GCA_016935035.1 Phycisphaerae bacterium
ACGCTGATGGGTCTGTTGGCGGTGAATGTGTGGTTTGCATCAACCGCCGCCACGCTGTTGGTTATCGCGGTGGCACTATCGTGGCGGTGGCTGGCGGGCGACGTGCAGTTGGGGCGGGCCATGCTCGACGGGCTGGTCGTGGCCATCGTCATCATCGTTCTTGCGCGGACACTCGCCACACCCGTTGCCCTGGCTCGCGACATGCCACGGACGTTCAGTTTTGGTGAACCGGACATGTGGTGGCGGCTGCCGCTGGTCGCGGCGGCCACGGCCCTGGTTGGCGTCACACTGGTCGGCGTGTTGCCGCGACGGACCGGCGAGCGCTCACGTGGATTCGCCGGCGTTGCATCGGCCGCCTGCGCGGCCTGCCTATTCCTGAGTATCGCCACCATCACGACCGCGTACCTGGCCGAAAACGCGCGGCAGCGTTGGGACGATGCCACGGCCGTGGCCCTCAAGGATGAAGTCGCCGCGTTCGCCGGTGCAAATGCCGACCGTCTTTTGGATACACTGCGCGCCTGGAACCCGGAGTGACTCGTGGCGCGTCTCACTGGTAGAAGGGGTAGAACCGCATGAAGACCATCATCGAACCGTTCCGCATCAAAGTCGTCGAGCCCATCCGCATGACCTCGCGCGAGGAGCGCGAGGGCATTCTGCGCGAAGCCAGCTACAACCTCTTCCTCATCAAGGCCGAGGACGTCCTGATCGACCTTTTGACCGACAGCGGCACCGGTGCCATGAGCAGCCAGCAGTGGGCCGGGATCATGCGCGGCGACGAATCGTACGCCGGCGCGCGAAGCTGGTTCGTCCTGAAGGACACCGTCAGTCGCCTGATGGGCTTTGAGCACGTTCTGCCCACGCACCAGGGCCGCGCCAGCGAGCGCATTCTGTTCGAACTCGTCGGTGGTCCGGACAAGGTCGTGCCGAACAACAACCACTTCGACACCACGCGTGCCAACGTCGAGCACTCCGGCGCCAAGGCCGTCGATCTCGTTATCTCCGAGGGCCGCCAGCCCGCGACCATCCATCCGTTCAAGGGCAACATGGACATTGAGGCCCTCGAAGCGCTGATAAAGGACGTCGGCCGCGAACGCATCCCGCTGGTCATGGTCACCGTTACGAACAACAGCGGCGGCGGCCAGCCGGTCAGCCTGGCGAACCTGCGGGCGGTGCGCGCCGTCTGCGACAAGCACAAGCTGCCGTTGTTCCTCGACGCCTGCCGCTTCGCCGAAAACGCCTACTTCATCAAGATGCGCGAGCCCGGCCAGCAGGGACGCGACGTGCGCGATATCGTACGCGACATGTTCGACCTGGCCGACGGCGCGACGATCAGCGCCAAGAAGGACGGCATTGTCAACATCGGCGGCCTGCTGCTGCTGCGCGATCCGGAACTGATCCGCAAAGCCGACGAGCTGCTCATCCTGACCGAAGGCTACCTGACGTACGGCGGAATGGCCGGCCGCGATCTCGAAGCCATGGCCCAAGGGTTCGAGGAGGTCGTGCACGAGGACTATTTGCAGTATCGGCTGCGCAGCACCGAGTATCTCGGCGACGCGTTGCGGAAGATCGGCATGCAGATCGTCGAGCCGCCCGGCGGACACGCCGTCTATGTCGACGCCAAGACCCTCTGCCCGCACATCCCGCAGGCCCAGTTTCCGGGACAGGCGCTCGTCGTCGGGCTCTATCGATTCGCCGGTATTCGCACGGTCGAGATCGGCAGCGTGATGTTCGGCGGCGGCGGCACTGTGCCGGCGATGGAACTTGTCCGCCTGGCGATCCCACGCCGCGTGTACACGCAGAGCCACATCGACTACGTGATCGAGGCGGCGGCGGAGCTATACAAAGAGCGAGAGAGCCTGCGCGGGCTGGAGATTGTTGAATCGCCGCCCACGCTGCGCCACTTCACCGCGCGTTTCAAAGAGGTCTAGCGCGAGTCCGACAAATGCAGTGTCAGGGCTCCGTGCCTGACGTCTTCCCCAGCGGCCAAGGCCGTGGCCTGTAACGGCCAACGCTGCCCCCTGTAGCGGCCGACGTCTCCTCTGCCGTTCTTTGGGTGATCGCGAACGGCCGTCAGGCACGAAGCCCCGATCCGGCTGCGGGCGACTCGGCCGCCCTGTCCAGGGGCACCGGGCGTCTTGACCGTTGCCCCTGGTGGCGGCCCCGGCCGATCGCCCCTCAGAAAACGCGCTTGCCCTCGGCGCATTTCGTGCTACATTGTGGTGTCGCCGGGCGGCTCAGGACCGTCGGCGACAACGCCTCGCTAGCTCAGTTGGCAGAGCAGCTGACTCTTAATCAGCGGGTCCAAGGTTCGAGTCCTTGGCGGGGCAGTAGGTTGAGCAACGATAACGGCGGATGTCGCGAGGTATCGCGGTGTCCGCCGCTTTCGTGGGACTGGGCACGGTCGACTGCTCTTAGGCCGCAGATCGCATCATCGCGCCGGCAGCAGGGCGGGATCTTGTCTATCGTTTGGAATTCCGGCAAAGGCCCCGCTCTTGCGGGGCACGGATGCCGCATAAGGAGCAGGGCACGAGCCTCACCGCCTGACCACGGCAATTGCGATGGTCCTTCTATCGCCCATATGGTCGGCCTGGCAGTGACTGGCACACATAGGCGTGATGTTCTGGAGCCAATCAGGCTGTCATGGCTACCTTCATGCGGCACAGGCTGAGGCGGTGAACTCGGCGTTGTAGATCGTGAACCGCTTCGGTGCTAGTATCGTATGCTGCTGAAGGAGTGTCAGCCAAGATGAACGTGCCACCCATGCTGACTATCGACCCGAGCGAAAAGTTCCCACACCTTGAGCGGGCGCCGATTGTCGAGGCGGTGATTCACTGGCGAGCGCGAAGCGAGGGAATGCTGGAGCAAGACTCTCTGCTGGCGCAGCTGAAGTCGAGGCTGCCAGGGTATCCGAATGTGCAGACTCAACGGGAAGTGCAGTGGAAGCTTGAGCTCGGGCCTCCGGGAGCTGCACATACGCAAACGGATCAGTGGCACGGTCTGCGTTTTGAGTCCATAGATGGACGTAATATCGCTCAGTTCACACGTGACGGTTTTGTCTTCAGCCGGGTTAATCCATACGAGGGCTGGGATCTTTTCGCGGGGGAGGCTAAGAGTCTTTGGCGAGTGCATTCAGAGTTGACCAAACCAACCGCGATCGAACGTCTGGGGGTGCGGTTCATCAATCGAATCGTTCCGGTCGACCTCGGAAAGCTCGATGATGTTCTGAGATTGCCGCCACGGCAACCGCATTCGTTGGAATTCCTTCCGATTGAGGATTTCCTTCACCGGACGAGGTTCTCCGTGCCGGGCTATCCATACAGCGTCAACGTCATCCAGGTCGCTCAGCCTCCCGTGCCGCCGGAGAACACACCTGGGTTGATCCTGGACATAGATGTGTTCACAGTCGGAGTTGTCGAACTAGAAGAGCAAAGCGTAGACGATCATTTGTCGAAGATGCGCTGGCTGAAGAACAAGGCCTTCCACGCCATGCTTACGTCCCGGATGATCGAGCACTTCAAGGGGCCGCAGGAATGACTGCTATCGTTGTTGCTCCTTACGGTTTCAGTAAGGAAGCTCAGGATATCGCCGAAGCGACTGCCGAAGATCGTCGGTTATTGGACAAGTCGTCGGCGGTCGGCTTCGGCAAGCTCCAGTGTGGAGAACTGATGGATGCATGGGTGGAGTGCCGGTTGCCAGGATGGGACGGATACGATGCTTTGCCCGTGTCGGCACGCGCGTTCATGAACATGCTCAGGTTTCTTGGATCTCTGCCCCTTGGTTTTTGCCATCCGACAATCGGGGCGGATCCGCATGGCTGGCTGTCTGCTGAATGGTATCGAAAGCCGAGGCGTGTACTGTCCGTGAGCGTGACTGATGACAGCTTGCTGCATTACGCCGCTCTGTTGGGGACAGCGAAGACCTGCGGTACCGAGGTCTTCTTCGACTCGGAGATTCCCGACAGTATTCTGACCCTAGCGCGCCGGGTATGCTCATGATCGATCCGGGGAATGTACGTGAGGTCGACGCTAACGAACTGCTCGCGAGGTTCATTCTCTTCAGCAAGCACATTCGTGCCAATGATGGCACGATCAAGCCGGATGCGCTCATCCCTCATCCGCACCGCGAATTATCCGTTACGCGCCACATCGATGCGACGCAGGATGAAATTTGGGAGGCTGGCGCGGCTGTGGCGCGAGCACGGAGTCGTACCCTCTACGGTCGTGCCGATGTTGCTGCACACGACTTCATGGAGAAACTGCTTGTTGTGAAGCCAGACCCGATACTCGATCATCCGAGCCTGCCAGACAATCCAAATCACGCGAACGTGTCGGGCTGGCCGGACGATAAGGGCCAGCAGCGGCTCCTTGCCCATGAGATAGCGGCTCGAGCATCGTTGGTTAGGACGCCCACCGACTGAAGCCATGGGAATCGCACCCTTCTAGCACAGACACGGTTGTCGGCCCCTTGGCTCTCACCAGCCGCCTTTGCGGGCGAAGGGGTTGCCGTTGCCGCGGACGCCTTCTACTTTGACTTGGGTGGCGAGGGTGCGGGCTAGTTCTATGCCCATGGCGCAGACGTCGGGGGCGTCGTCGTGGCGGGATTTGGGGAAGTCGAGGAATTGACGCTCGATCTCGGGAGCGAGCGCCGGGGGCAGGCGGAACGTGCCGTTTTCGTAGAAGGCTGAACTGCCTTCGATGCGGGCACGCTTGTTGGCGGTGGTGCGCAGCGCGACCACCGGCAGATAAACACCGAGGCGGTTGCCGGTGTCTTCCAGAATCTCCTTCAGCGCGACCTGGTAGGCGACAGTTTCGATGCCGATGCGCACGGGGCGCCAGGCTTCGAAGGTGGCGATGATGCGTTTGACCTGCTCTACGATGCCGACGCGTTCGAGCGTCAGTTCGCGGGTGTAGATGGTGCCGGTCTCGGGGTCGACGCTGCCGACCCAGATGGCGAAGTAGTCGCCGCCGCTGACACCCGTGGCCGGATCGACCGCCATCAGCGTCACGAGCCGATCCTCGGGCAGTTCGTCGAGGTTATAGCGTCGCAGCCACTCCTCGCGGAAGATGCGGATCGAATCATCGATCGGGTTGGCCTGATACTCCTGTTCGAAGGCCAGCGTGCCGACGCGTTCGCGTTCGACGTCGAGCCGCTCGACCGGCCAGCGTCCGGGCCAGAGCGCGACGCGGTAGTATTTGCCGTCCGCGCGTTGCTCGGCTTCGAGCGCGCGGTATACGCGATAATCCCAGCGCGGCCAGCGTTTACGGTCGCGCAGATTCGCCAGCAGCGAATCGTGATGGATTATCGAGCCGAGCACGATCACTTGTCCGTCCGGCGCCAGGGCCGGCAGGACCACCCGCCGCAGCCAGTGTTCGAGCTTCTGCCGCTGCTCGGGGGACTGTACGTGCTCGTCCTTTTCGATGTCGTCGCAGATGA
>JAFGRR010000695.1 GCA_016935035.1 Phycisphaerae bacterium
GCATGATCCATAGCGGTTTCGGCGTCGGTGTCACCGCGGGCGGCGGTTTCGGCAGTGTCCGGGCTCGTGGCGGCGTCCTCGACGTGGTTTTCAGCCTCGTTCGGCGTCTCGTCGGTGGGGCGGCCGTTCTTCTTGCTCATCGCCAACACTTCCTTTTGTCCGCGCGGCTTCCTTCTGTCCACGTGGCCCGCATGCGCCCGCGAGGACTGACACACGATCCAGCGCCACCACCTAGGCCGGCAGCGGCTAAGCCGATCCCTCTCCGGCATCAATCATTATCGGTGTGGCGATGGAAGCCCCTTGACCGTCGCCGATTACGGCCCGTTGAGCCGTCTCCGTGGGCGCAAGAATGGCAGGGTGGGGGAGGGGGCATTCGGAATAGCGACGAAGGGAACGACGAAGACTGCGTCCTAGAGGGTCCTCAGTTCGCCATTGGTTCTATGTTAGGTACCATGCCCAAGCGTCAAGCGCGGGCATGCCTTCTGCTCGCCGGCTCATAGCTAGTGTACCGCGCCTGTCTTTGTCGTTGTCTTCACTTCTGCATTCAGAACATGCCCCTCGCTCCCGCGTCGCGCTCTGTTCTGACGCCGCGCGGGTGGCGGCTCAGACCGCCGTCCACGTTCCGCCGTTATGCGCGCTCTTCACCGCCGCGGCGACGAACGCGATGCCCATGCGGCCGTCGGCGATGTTGGCGTACTTGCTGCCGTCGCAATCGAACGGCTTCTTATCCTGATACGCGCGCACGTCGGCCTCGAAGCAGCGATGCAGCCGGGCGAAGGCGTCGTGGAATGCCTCGGGGTGACCGCTCGGAATCGTCGGCTCAGCCATCAACTCTTCGGGCAGGTCCTTCAGGAAACCGTCGTCGGCACTGACCGCGCCGCGATAGTACACGCGGTCAGGCTGGCCGCTGAGCCGGATAGTCACGTGTTCCGGCGTCTCGGCCTCCAGGGCGAGCGAGCCGCGCGTGCCATTGACCTCAATGCCGAGGTTGTTCTTGTGCCCGATCGCGATCTGCGTCGCCCGCACCAACGCCTTCCCGCCGTTGGAAAGCTCGCAATACGCGGTGAAATGATCGTCAAGCTGCCGGCCGGCGACAAACGTCTCCAGGTCCGCGTGTAGCCGTTGCACTTCGAGCCCGGTGATGTAGCGCAGGTGCATGAGCGCGTGCGTGCCGATGTCGCCGCCGCAACAACTGGCCCCGGCCCGCTTCGGATCGACGCGCCACTCGGCCTGCAAAACGCCCTGATCCTCGGCCCGATCCGCCAGCCAGCCCTGAAGGTAATACGCATCGACCCAGCGAACGTCGCCGATCAGCCCGCTACGGACGATATGCCGGGCGAACCGCGTCGTCCAGTGCCCGAGATACGTATGCGCCACGCCGAACGGTATCTTGTGCTCCGCGACCGCCGCCACCAACTTATCCGCCTCATCCAGCGTCACCGTCAGCGGCTTCTCGCAGAACACCGGCAGCCCCGCCGCGATGCACTTCATCGCCGGATCAAAATGCACATGGTTCGGCGTAACAATCAGCACATAATCCAGCCGCTCCCCGATCGGCTTGCCCGCCTGGTCGGCGATCATCTCGTCATAGCTTGCGTACCCCTTGATCGGATACGCCCACCGCTCCGCCTCGGCCAGCGCCACCTTCGGATCCGGATGCAGCGCCGCCGCCACCACCCGCCGCGTGCCGTCAAAATGAATAGCCCGCTGATGCGGATGAACAATAAACGCACCGGCACCGCCGCCGATGAGACCGACATTGAGAGGACGAAGAGACATTTGTGTGCTCCTGGGATTTCGTGGGTCGGGGTGTATTCTGGGGGATGGGCGGCGGTCGTGGCAAGTGCGGGGGCGCGCCACGAGCGCGGTGCCATGCGAAAACGCCGAGGAGGGTGCCCAAGCCTAAGCGCGGGCATGCCCCCCGACCTTCTCCAGTGCATGCGCGACACCCAACCCAACGGCAAGGTCACCAACCGCTTCTGGCAGCGTGGCGGCGGCTACGACCGCAATCTGTTCAAGCCGGGCGAAATCTGCGAGAAGATCAACTATCTGCACGACAATCCGGTCAGACGCGGACTGGTACCGCGTCCACAGGATTGGCGCTGGTCGAGCGCGCGGCATTACGCGGAGCGGACCGATGGCGTGCTGGCGCCGGACCTCGATAGTCTGCCGGACGTGTGTATTATCGACGGGCAGGCGTACCCGTGCTGACGATTGGGTATGGCATTTGGCGTCTCTTGAGCTTGCCAACATGCTAAACGGTTGGGTTGTGCTTCATGAAGACCACGGTTGGCGAAGGGTGGTGCGATTCGGCTGGCCAGAACGAACGAAGCATCGTTAGCATATCGGCATCGGACAGGCCACAGAGTCTTGCCAGCGGATACCCATTGAGGTCGCCCTGTATGCGCGTCGCGTGCTGTTCCGGGATGCAGACCAGAAGGGCCATCAGAAACCCGATTGCCAGTCTGTGAAGGTTCAGGTGCATGATTCCAGTATCGTCGTCGTACTGGTACGACGTATTCCTGATATCCTGTATTTCCTCAGGAAGTGCACAGTTATGCACCAACGAGCACCGAAGGAGATGATAGATTGCTTCCTCAAAAGGTACCGTCCCAACCTCGTCGGGCTTCATCATCTGCTTGTTGATCTGAAGGTGAGGGATTCTAACGCTGCCAAATGAATGGCCACCAAGGGAGAAGAAGCACAGCGAGATGACTCTCATACGCTTCGACACCCAGTCCTTGAACCGCGACCGCCCAGTCCCCGAGACAGCGTCGATCGAATTGAGCAACGGAGACAGCGCGGCTTCCGCGTCATCGTTCACGAGATAGGCGTACGCCTCGTTGATGCGCTTGCACACGCCCTCAATTTGCCGCTGGTTCATGCCCTGTTCTCTGGATTGGAATCATGCCTTTTGCGTTGGTAGTCCCTCTTCTCATTTCATTCGAGGGAGAGCTGCTCGAATGGAAACGGACAAGAGGACTACTGACCAACAAAACACTACGCCGGTTGCCATGCCCAAGCGCTAAGCGCGGGCATGCTCTCTATCCATAGAGTAGTGTATCCGACGAGACTTCGACGCCTGCTGGCAGCACCACATTGCACGAGTCATCATAACGCCGGATGCTTGATCAGAGCCAGTCATCCGGCGAACACGCAGACTCGCGTTGGACGGTGGTTTGTACGCGGCACATGCCCGCGCTTAGCGCTTGGGCACCCCGCGCGCGGAAGACGGCCGACGGGGACGGCGGCCGCTACATTGCCGCCGCGCGAATCTTCGTCGTTCCCTTCGTCCCTATGTCCCTCCGTCCCTTCGTCCCTTGCCTCACCCCTGCTGCGTCTTTGCCATATTCTCCGCTTCGGACAGGAAGCGGTTCGTATAGTGCTCGTCGACGCGTTGGCAGGTGGCGGTGGCTTTTTCGCCGATCGTCTGGTACGCCGGGTCTTCGGTGCGGATGTGGAATTCCTGGGCTAGGATTACTAGCCGCAATAGGTGGCGGAGGATGATGCCTTCCTGCTTGATCAGGTTCAGCGACTTGACGACCTTGAAGAACTCGCCGTCGCGGGCGAAGGAATAGCCGGCGATGTATTTCGGCTGGACCCACTGCGGCTCGGGCGTCGTCAGCGTCGCCTCGAACGCGATCGCGAGCATCTCGGGAAACGTTGGCGGCCGCTCGATCTCGTCGTCCGTCGCCCACGGGTCGTATTCGGGCTCGTCCTCTTCACCTTCGGGCTGGGCCAGCTTGACGCCCATCTGGATCATCAGCGGCTCCAGATACTCCGTCTGTAGCGGGCCCTTGGGATGGTCACGCGGGATGCGAACGTGTCGCAAGATCGGCGGCGGCACCTGCAGCACGGCTTCCAGCGCCATCAGCTTCTCCTCCTCGTCGGCGTAGCCCAGCCGGTCGGCCAGGTAGTCGCCGAAGAGCGGATCGACGCTGCGGTAGTTGAGCAGGCGGAAGATGCTGTCGTTGAGCGTGATGTGGTCGCCGTCCTCGCTGCGCGTGAGGTATCCGAGGCCGGCGAGATTGTCGAGCATGAAGTCGAGCTGCTTGTGAAACTTCTCGATCGCCGCCACGCCGGTGAAACGCTTGTCGAGAAACTCGCGCACCTCGTGCAGCGTGTGCGTCTTGGTCAGCAGGAAGATCAGCACCGAATACGGGATCATGCCGCGACTGGTCAGCTTCGCCGGCCCGGCGGCGATGAGCTGCTTGAACTGGCCTTCGCTCCAATACTGCTCGGTCGAGCGGCGTGAGGGCTTCTTGCGTTCCATGTCCTTGCGGGCCCGCATGATGCCGGGGTCCTTGGAGTACGGATCGATCTGGTCGTATTTCTTCCGCCATTTGAAGAGCTTGACGTCGTCGTCATGCGCGACGGCGTAGACGTAGCCGTGCGTGTCAAACTGCGGCCGACCGGCACGGCCGAACATTTGATGAGCGTCGGACGGCAAAATGAGCTTCTTCTCGCCGAACTTGCCTTTCATCAGCGTCGCCAGCACGCACGAGCGGGCCGGCAGGTTAATGCCGGCGGCGAGCGTCTCGGTGCAGCAGACAAACGGGATCAGCTTCTGCCCGAACAGCTCCTCGACGATGATCTTGTGTCGCGGCAAAACGCCGGCGTGGTGCACGCCGACGCCGCGCTGAAGCATCTGGCGCAGCTTCGGTCCGACGCCCTCGGCGAGGTCGTCGCCGCGCTGGTCGAGATAGGTGCCGATCTCGGCCTGCTGGGCCTTGGAGATCAGCGGCAGACCCTTGAGCTTTTCCGCTAACTCCCAGCATTCGTCGCGATTGAACGCGAAGACGAGGGCCGGCGAGCGGGCGTCGTCGCCGTCGCCCTTGGCCATGTCGACCAGCAGCTCGGTCATGAGGCGATCTTCGACCCAGTTGTATTCGAGCGGCACGCGGCGTTCGTTTGAGGTGACGACCTGAAGCTTGCGGCCGTGCTGCTTCTTGAGCCAGTCGCCAAAGTCGTAGGGATTGCCGACCGTTGCCGACAGCAGCATGACGCGGACGTGCGGCGGCAGCAGCGCGAGCGATAGCTCCCAGACGATGCCGCGGTCCCAACTGTTGAAGTTGTGGAACTCGTCCATGACGACGGCGCCGACGTGTTCGAGGTCGGCGAGATTCTCGTCGGTGGTGAGCAGGTGGTTGAGCAGGATTTCGGCGACGACCACGCGGATGAGGGCTTCGGGATTCTCGCGGCGGTTGCCGGTGATGAAGCCGACGTCCTCGCGCGAGAAGCCCCATGCCTCGGCCCGGTCGCCCAGCTCGCGGTACTTCTGCTCGGTGAGGGCGATCAGCGGCGTGGTGTAGTAGAGGCGCTTGCGCGAGTGCAACGCCTCGAAGACAGCGGCCTCGGCGATGAGCGTCTTGCCCATGCCGGTCGGCGCGCAGACCAGCACGCCGCCGTTGTCGTCGAACCAATTGAGCAGGGCCTCCTCCTGGACGGCGTAGAGGTTGTACGGCACCGCTTCAATGAACTTGTCGCAGATTTCGTCGCGTGTGGGAGTAGTCATGCTCCGCAGGATAGTCGGGTAATGGCGAATAGCGAATAGCAAGCGGTTGCCCAATTCAAACCGCAACCACAAGAAAGCGATTACGCGATCCGAGCCGCGACCGTGAGGGAGCGGTTGCGTCGGCAATCGAACACCTCTTGTGACAACCGCTTCCTCACGGTCGCGGCTCGGATCGACAACGCCATGTACCTATGTTGGCGGCCGCTACATTCGGCGTGCCCAGACGCGGGCGGTGTGGGCGGTGCCGCGCCAGGCTTCGGAGTATTGGCGGATTTCGCAATTGGACAGCAGCGAGCGCAGTTCGCCCATGGCCAGGACGTGGCCGGGGCTGGTGGGGCGGCCGTGGCGTTGCTGGTGTAGCTCGGTGAAGGTTTCGCACAAGATGCTGCCGCCGGGATGCACGTATTCGTGGAGCGTCGTTAGCAACTCGCGATGCAGATAGCGGAAGACGATTACTAGATCGAACTGGCCGAGCGTGGCGAGCGGCTCGCGTTCGAGGTCCATCTGCCTCCAGCGGATTGGCCGCAGCAGGCCGCTGTAGCGTGAGGCGAGTGCCTGGCCGCGTTGCAGCGCGTCGGGCAGCACGTCCACGGCCAGCACGTCCCAGCCGCATGACGCCAGGTGCACGGTGTCGCGTCCGGTGCCGCAGGCGAGGTCGGCGGCGCGGCCCGGTGTGAGCTGCGGTTCGATTTCGGCGAGCCAGGCGTTCGGCTGCCACAGGCGGCCGGGGCAGGGAATCGTGGGATGCGGGTCTGGGATCGGCGGCGCGATCTCGGCGTGACGTTCGTTGTGCAACAGCCAGCGTGCCGCTTCCTCGCACAACTGCTCGGGGCCGGTCAGCAGGATGGTGGCGTCACGCGGCGGCAGCTCATGCGTTCGCGCGTAGAGTTCGTCGAGTGGGATATTGACCGCGCCGGCAAGCGGATGCGCGCGGGCTTCGTCGGCCGGTCGCGGATCAAGCAGCGCATAGCGGGTAAGCGTTGATCGTGAGTTGTTACGTGTCATCAGACAGTGCCGCGCCAATTCGTATATCGTCAAACAGGCCCGTTGCCAGGATGTGTAGCCGGGCGGCTGCCCACAATACCCTCTTCGGGACAGGCTGACCACCTCGGCGCGTTTGACCGCCGGCGCCGGGCCGGGTTAGGCTAGCGGGCCTGTATCCGGATCAGCGGCGGTGGTCGGGTAAGACACGCCGGTGGCCGACAATAAGCAAGAGACCATGAGCGCAGCGACAGCCCAACATAAAGAGCCGCTTTTCGAGCAGATCTCCTCATTCGTGGGGTTCTTCATCCTCCTGCTCGTGTTCAAGACCTTTTTCCTGCCGCTTTTCATCATTCCGACGGGATCGATGGCCGAGACGTTGTGCGGGCGACACGCGACGTACACGTGCCCGAACTGCGGCTACGAGTACGAGATCCAGATGTTGGACCCCGGGTCGCGGCCGTACTTTCCGCCGGCGGCGGTCGAGTGTCCGAACTGCCGCTATCGGCCCGAGTTATCGGTCCGAGCACTCGAACGCACCCTGCGTGCGTCGGTCGGCGACCGTATCACCGTGCTGGGATGGCCGCACGAGTTAGGCATCAAGTCGCTCGAATTGCAGCGTTGGGATGTCGTCGTCTTCAAGAACCCACAAGACCCCGAGGTCAACTTCATCAAACGCCTGATCGGGCTGCCGAACGACGTCATCGAACTGATCGACGGCGACGTGTTCGCCAACGGTGAGATTGCGCGCAAGCCGCACTACGTTCAGGAGAACCTCTGGTTCCCGTACTACAACAACGACTACATCCCCATCAAACCTGGCGGCGCACACGGCGAGTTTCACCCGCAATGGGTCGCGCGTGATGACGATGGCGCCTGGAGCGGCCTGGATACGCGTGTCCCGCGTTTCGACGGCCTCGATCAGCAGTTAACCGGGATCCAGTTCGTCACGGACCCGGATGGAATGCTCAAGCCGGGGACGATCCAGGATATTTACGGTTACAACCCGCTGTATTCGCCGGACCTGACTGGTGAACCACGCCGCAGCCTGCCGTTTGAGACCGTGACCGATGTGCGGCTGTCCTGCGAGGTGCGGCTGGAAGGCGGCGAGGGGTTTATCGAGCTCAGTACCACGAAGTACGGCGACCGGTTCATTGTTCGTCTGCACGCCGATGGCCATCTGGAACTCGATCGTGAGGACCTTGCCGGCTGGCAGCGCGAGACGCTGGCGACGTGCACGGGCCTTGACGTTGATCGGCCGCTGAATTTGTCGCTCGGCAATGCCGACTATCTGGTGACCGTGGCCGTTAATGGCAAAGCGATGCTGGAGACGAGCCCCGAGCAATACTCTATTACGCCCGATCAGGCGCGGCAGCGTTCGACATCGAAAACGGCGCCGGTGGTACGCATTGGTGCCGAGCGCGTGTCGGCGACCTTGGCGCACCTGCGGATCGACCGGGACATTTATTACAAGTGTGATCCGGGGCTTGTCAGGCTGGAAGAGCGCGTTGCTACCGCGCGTGGCGTGTCCAGTGTCGATCGCGGCCCTGGCCGCGCAACACAGGGACATCCGCTTACGATCGGGTCCGCCGAGTATTTCGTCATGGGCGACAATTCTCCCGGCAGCCAGGACGGCCGGCTTTGGACCAAGCGCGGCCCGCACATGCGGTCCGAGCGCTACCGCGCTGTTCCACTTGGTACCGTCCCGGCCGACCAGATGATGGGACGCGCCTTCTTTGTCTACTGGCCCGGTTTTCTGCCGCTGCCATTCGACGGGCCGGCCCTGGTGCCCAACCTCGGTCGCGTGCGCTGGATCTACTGATTCGGGCACGTCGCAACCGCGTATCGCGAGCAACGCCTTTGTCCGAGATACCGTCATCAACGCCGGGATTCGAAGACGATCCGCATACCGAGGTGGATGAGTTCGAACTGCCGCGGGCGCTGCGTGTGATCGACACGATGCAGACGGTGCTGATAGCGCTGATTCTGGCTTTCGTGTTTCGCGCGTTTCTGGTTGAGCAGTTCATCATCCCGACGGGGTCGATGGCCGACGCGCTGCTGGGGATGCATAGCACGCAGGTCTGTCCGCGCTGCGGCTGGGAGTATGACTACGGGCCGTCGCTCAGCGCGCCGGATTCGACGCAGTTTCACATGCCGGCGCGCATAACGTGCCCCAACTGTGGTCTCGAACTGACGCTCGACCCCAACAAGCCGCCGCCGACGCGCTCGGGCGATCGGATCGTCGTTCAGAAGTGGCCGTATGCGATCGGGGGGTTTCTTGGTCCCAAGCGCTGGGATGTAGTCGTGTTTCGCGACCCGGTTCACCCGTGGCAGAACTACGTCAAGCGACTCATCGGGCTGCCCGGCGAGCGCGTCGAGATTCTCGACGGCGATGTCTACATCGACGATGTGATTGCGCGCAAGACACCCGCCGCCCAGAGCGTCCTGTGGTTCGTCGTGCATGACCAGGGCTACGTGCCCGCGCCGGAGTTTCAGGTGCCCGCCGCGCCGGCCTGGATCACGCTCGGCGATCTCGACGGCGCACAGCCCGGGTGGACCGGCCTGGGTTCGCGTGTGATACACTACGATGCGCTCGACGAGCGTCCGCGCACCATCGCGCTGGGGCACGGTTACCACATCCGCGACATCAGCGCCTACAACCACGGCGAATACACCACGAACGTCGGAGACGTACGGCTTGCCAGCGAGCTATGGTGGCGTGGCGGCGAGGGGTGGTTGGCCTGGGAACTGACGCGTGCCGATGTGCGCTTCCGCATCACTCTGCACGCGGATGGCGCCGCCCAACTCATGATGACGCGCGACGACCAGCCGCCGGAGTGGCGCGTGCTGGATGAGCGCCACGGTCCGGCGTTTCGGGCGGGGCAGCCCATGTGCCTGGAATTCACGCATGTGGATTACAGGGTATATCTGGCGGTGGACGGCGACGTGATCCTGACGACGCGTGACGAGGACTATGCTCCGAACATGGAGCGTCTGCGGAACCAGGTAGTCGCGGCGCCGACCGATCTGCGGCTGACTGCGTCCAGCGTGGCGTTTGATCTGGCCTCGCTGCGAGTTGATCGCGATGTCTACTACACCGAGCGTGTCGGTGACTCGCGCCGCGCTCACGCGGGCCATCCTTTTGAGCTGGGGCCGGACGAATACTTTATGCTGGGCGACAACAGCGCGCACAGTCACGACGGCCGGGAATGGCGCGCAGGCGACTCGTTCGTGGAGTGCCACTACCGCCGATTGCACGAGAGCGACCCGCGTCAGCCGTTGTACCGTCCTGGAACGGTGAGGGGGGACTTGATTGTCGGGCGGGCCAGCTTCGTGTATCTTCCCGGTCTGTTGCCGATCGAGTCCACGGGCCGGCTGCGGGTACCTGATGTGGGGCGTACGCGGTTCGTCCGATAAGGCCATCTTCGACCAATGTGTCAAGAATGCGCAGGCAGAGTTTTCAACATTGGCGACACGGGCGCACATTCCGTAACTGCGCACGGAGAATGCCGCCCTCCGTGGATTCAACCAAGGGATGTCGCCAATCTTGCCCAGACGGGTGTATTGGCCATAAGCTCTGTGTACACAAACTGTTGTGAGAACAGGCCAGCCGTGGTCCCCAGCACAGCCGTAGAAGTGGGTTCGCGGGGCTCAAACGGCTGGTGCACACGCCCGGTGGCGTTTTCAGGGCCACTTTCAACAGGTTATCCACAATCCAGTCGATAGCCCGCAAGGTGTGATAACATGCTTCTTGAAGCGGTCGATCTAATCAAGGCATACGGCGGCCGTCGAGTCGTCGATCGCGTGACGTACAACGTGGGTGAACGCGAGATTGTGGGTCTGCTCGGAGCCAACGGGGCCGGCAAAACCACGAGTTTTCGCATCACCGTGGGCATGATTACCGCCGATGGCGGCCGCGTCAGCTTCAGAGGCAAGGACATCAGCGGCTTGCCGATGTACCAGCGCGCGCGGCGTGGTATCGGGTACCTGTCGCAAGAGCCCAGCGTATTCCAGCGGCTGACGGTCGAGGAGAACCTCATGGCCATCTGCGAGACCATGAAGTTCACCAGACGCGAACGTCAGCAGAAGGTCGAGGAACTGCTCGACCAATTCGGACTGCGCGTCGTGCGGAAAAACGCCGCCCGCAACGTGTCCGGCGGCGAACGCCGAAAGCTGGAGATCGCGCGTGCGCTTATCACGAATCCGCTACTGATCCTGCTGGATGAGCCGTTCAGTGGTGTGGACCCCAAGGCTGTCGAGGAGCTTCGCCGCGAGATCATGCGGCTGCGTGACAGCGGCATCGCGATCCTGCTTACCGATCACAACGTGCACGAGACGCTGAAAGTCACGGATCGCAGCTACGTGATCGACCAGGGGCAGGTCATCAGTTCAGGCACGCCGCACCAACTCATAAACGACGTCCGTGTCCGAGAACGCTACCTCGGGAACACGTTCCGAGGCGATGAGTTTGCTCCGCCGCCACACTCGGTATCCAACTGAGCGGTAAGAGGTCTGTCGCGTTTTGCGAGGGGTTTTCAGACAGGCTGGGGCGGAACTCGTTGCGTCGTATCCCATTGTTTGCAAATAACTTAGTTGCACTGCTTGAAATCGCACCCATGGGATACTATATTACTCATGGACGGAGAGGTCCTTGACCAGGAGAAGAGTATGTTGACGCTGACAAAAAAATCCGAGTATGCGCTGGTTGCGATGTGCCATTTGGCCAGCGAGGGCGAGAAAGTTGTCAGCGCGCGGGACATTGCTGAGCGGCACCTGGTTCCTCTGCCGTTGCTTATGAACGTGCTGAAATCGCTGAGCAGGGCCGACCTGATCACGTCAGTCCGCGGAGCCCACGGCGGATATCGCCTGGCGGTGGATCCCGGGCAGACCTCGCTGAACGACGTTATAGAGGCGGTTGAGGGGCCGGTGCGACTAGTGCAGTGCGCCCCGGGTTGCGAGCCGGCGCGGCATCGCTGCGAACGCACAAAGATCTGCACACTACGCCGCCCGTTGCACCGAGTGCACAATGCTTTCCGTGACTTTCTATCCAACATCACAATCTCATACTTGGCGTTCTACCGGGATTCGGATGATGTCGGCGGGGAACCGGTATGGCGCAAGGTCATGGCCCAATGAGACGCATCTATCTGGATAACAATGCGACCACTCGGGTCGATCCCCGGGTCCTTGACGCGATGCTGCCGTACTTCTGCGAGCAGTATGGCAACGCCGCCTCGCGCAGCCACGCTTTCGGCTGGGAAGCCGAGGAGGCTGTCAGCCGTGGCCGCGAGCAGGTAGCGAGGCTGATCGGTGCCGGCGAGAAGGAAATCATCTTCACCAGCGGCGCGACCGAGAGCAACAACATCGCGATCAAGGGCGTCGCCGCGATGTACGGCGATCGCGGCAAGCACATCATCACGCAGGTGACCGAGCACAAGGCGGTGATTGACCCATGCAAGTGGCTCGAACAGCGCGGCTTCCGCGTCACCTTCCTGCCGGTGGATCGAAACGGGCTAGTCGACGTCGAGCAACTCAAGGATGCGATGACCGACGACACGATCCTGGTGTCGATCATGTACGCCAACAATGAGATCGGGACGATTCAACCGATCGGCGAGATTGGTCGGGCGTGCAAGGAGCGCGGTGTGGTCTTCCATACAGACGCCGTGCAGGCCTTCGGCAAAGTGCCGATCGACGTGAACGAGCTGGGCATCGACCTGCTGTCGTGCAGCGCGCACAAGATTCACGGGCCGAAGGGCATCGGCGCCTTGTACGTGCGGCGGAAGAACCCGCGCGTGCGCTGCGAGCCGGTGATTCACGGCGGCGGGCACGAACGCGGAATGCGTTCGGGGACGCTGAACGTGCCGGGGATTGTCGGTCTGGGCCGCGCCGCAGAGCTGTGCGGCGAGCACCGGGACACCGAGCCGGCGAGCCTGGCCAAGCTGCGTGATCGCCTGAAGGACGGCATTTTCGCGCAGCTCGATGAAGTGTATTTGAACGGGCATGAGACGCAGCGATCAGCATCTAATCTGAACTTGTCGTTCGCGTATGTCGAGGGCGAAAGCCTGATGATGGGCTTCAAGGACATCGCGGTTTCGAGTGGCTCGGCGTGTACCAGCGCCTCGCTTGAACCGAGCTATGTGCTGAAGGCGCTGGGCGTCGGCGACGAACTGGCGCACAGCAGCATTCGCTTTTCGGTCAGCCGGTTTAATACCGAGGAAGAGATCGATTACGTCATCGAACGCGTGGTTGAGACGGTGCGGCGGTTGCGTGAGTTGAGCCCGCTCTACGAAATGGCCCGCGAGGGCGTTGACTTGAAGTCAGTGCAATGGTCGGCGCATTAGCGGCTGCGTGACAATGGTGTGGCACGAGCGATTGACGCTGGTCACATGCTGATAGATCGACAACCACTCCTTGATATGGAAGTTCTGAGAATGGCATACGGCGACAAGGTGATCGACCACTTCGAGCATCCGCGCAACGTCGGGTCGCTCGACAAGAACGACGAGCACGTCGGCACGGGAATCGTCGGGGCGCCCGAGTGCGGTGACGTCATGAAGCTCCAGATCCAGGTTGACGAAAACGAACGCATTGTTGACGCGAAGTTCAAGACGTTCGGCTGCGGATCGGCGATCGCGTCCAGCTCGCTGGCGACCGAGTGGGTCAAGGGCAAGACGCTCGACGAGGCGTTGGAGATTCAGAACACGGAGATCGTGAAGGAACTCGCGCTCCCGCCGGTGAAGATCCACTGTAGCGTGCTGGCCGAGGACGCCATCCGTGCCGCGATTACGGATGTGAAGCGAAAGCTCCACAAGAGTGACGGCGTGCCCGGCGCAGCGACCGAAGCCGTCAAGTAGCAGGCGTGTGTGCGAATCAGGTGATTGACCGCTTAGCGCGGAGGTACGCAGAGACGATGAGTGCCGAGCAGGAAAACCAAGTGACGGACAGCGCCGCGAGCGGATCGAACAAGCTGGTGGTAGCGGAACGCGCCAAGCCGGTCGAAGCCGGCGAGGGTATAGTCCTGACAGACAAAGCGGCGGCCCAGATCAGGACGCATATCGCCAAGGCCGAGTTGCCGGAGACGACGTACCTGTACGTCGGCGTGAAGGGCGGCGGGTGCAGCGGGCTGCAATACGTGCTTGACCTGCGCGACGAGGTGCATGCGCCGGTCAACGATACCGACGAGATCTTCCAGTCCAACGGCATCAACATCGTCTGCGACCTGAAGAGCTTCGTGGTGGGCAATCTCGGCGGGACGACGATCGACTGGCAGGAGACTATGATGGGGGCCGGGTTCAGCTTCAACAACCCGAATGCACGCCACACCTGCGGTTGCGGCAGCAGCTATTCGGCGTAGGGCGTGCGTGGCGAAGGAATGCGGAATGAAGAATGCAGAATGTCGGGGCGTCCGGGCGCGGAGGGCGTGAGACGCGGTGGCGGCGGACTGGCAAGTGTCGGCTAGCAGCCGGCAACTGGTAGTCCACTGCCAGGAACTAACGACAAACAACTAACGACTAACAACGAATATGTCCCTCGCTTCCGCTTCGGGCTCTGTTTGGGATGCCGGACGTGCTCGTGTGATTCGGGTTAATACTCATCCATCATGTGGTGGGATGCCATGAGCACCAGTGACAACGCAGTCAAGCCGAGTTTGCCCGCCAAGTGCGTCAAGTGCCGGCACGACCTGAAGAACCCCGCCATCTGCGGGCACTGCCAGACGGTCTACCCGGTTGACGGTGTGAACTACTTTGATCTGCTCGGCCTGGAAACCACTTACGACATCGATCCACGAATCGTGCGTGAGCGCTACGTCAGCCTGGCGCGGGCCGTGCATCCGGACCGTCTGCGGGCCGACACGCCGGAGGTCGAGCAGCTCAGCCTGCGCACGACCGCCCAGATAAACAGGGCGCGCGATGTGCTGCTTGATCCGGTGATGCGGGCCGAGTACTTGCTCGGGATGGCAGGGGGGCCGTCGGCGGCCGATGAGAAGTCCGTTTCGCAAGACGTGCTCATGGATTCGCTCGCGCTGCGTGAGGAAATCGAGGAGGCGCGCGCCGCAAACGACGCCGGCACCCTGGCGTCTTGCCTGGAGACTGTCCGCGGCAGACACGCCGACGTGCTCGCACGCGTCGCCGAACTGGCCCGCCAATTGCCCGGGGATGAAGATCTGCGGCACGAGCTGCGCGTGCGGATCAACGTGATCAGCTACTACCGCAAGATGCTCGAACAAGACGCCGAACACGAAGAGTCATAGTCAGCATGTATTGAATCGAACGACGCGGCAGTCTGACAATGCCGGATGTGGACCGAGATGACATGGCGGATGATGACATAGTCCTGGGAATCGACCTTGGCACGACGTTCTCGCTGGTGGCGCTTGTGGATGAGAGCGGTCCGCGCGTGCTGACGGATGAGAACGGCGAGGCGCGCATGCCCTCGGTTATCGCCGTGGCGCCGGGCGGTCCTGACGAACAGCCGCGCGTTACCCTCGGCTGGGAGGCACGCAATCACGCGGTCGAGAACCCGCACGCCACCGTGTATTCGATCAAGAGGTTGATTGGCAAGGGGCCGGCGGACGTCGAGAAAGAGCTGCCGTTTCTGGCTTACGCGGTCAGACCCGGGCCGCGACAGACGCTGGTCGTCGATATCGACGGACGCGCGTATACGCCGGAAGAGATCTCTTCGGTGATTCTGCAGGCATTGCGTGAGCGGGCCGAGCGGGCGCTGGGGTACGCGGTGCGCAAGGCGGTCATCACCGTGCCGGCGTACTTCGACGACGCGCAGCGTCAGGCGACGCGTACTGCGGGTGAGGCGGCCGGCCTGGAGGTCTTGCGCATCATCAATGAGCCGACCGCCGCCGCTTTGGCTTATGGTATCGGTCTGCGCCAGGACACAGGGAAGGCCGCCACGCCGCCACGCGGCCATTCACCGTTGCCGATGATGCGATGCAGCGACCAGGAAGTCGGCGATGGGGGCGATGCCACCGGCGAGACGGTCGCCGTTTACGATCTTGGCGGCGGTACGTTCGATGTCTCGATCATGCGGCTCGAGGGCGGGGTGTTCCAGGTGCTCAGCACCGCCGGGGACACGCATCTCGGCGGCGACGACTTTGACCGCGAGATCATAAAGCTGGTCGCGCGCGAGGTGCACGAGCAGTTCGGCGTTTCGATCGAAGCGCCGGCGACCAAGCAGGCTCTGCGCGGCTTTGCAGAGGCCGTCAAAGTCCGCCTTAGCCAGACTGAAAGCGCCGAGCTCGAACTCGACCTTGGCAATGACCGCAAGTATCGGCGGACGGTCACGCGTGACGAGTTCGAGCGGTTGATCGACCCGTTTGTGACACGCACGCTGGAGCTGATGGACCGTGCGCTGCGCGATGCCCATCTCACGCGTGACGAACTGTCGCGGCTCGTGCTGGTCGGCGGATCGACGCGCATGCCGATTGTCAGGCGGCGCGTGGAGGAGTTCTTCGGCCGGCCGCCCTATACCGGGCTGGACCCGGACCAGGTCGTGGCGTTGGGGGCGGCGATCCAGGGGGCGATGCTGGGCAACCGGCGGTGGGACATGCTACTGCTGGACGTCACGCCTTTGTCGCTGGGCCTTGAGACGATGGGGGGCGCGATGGGCAAGCTCATCATGCGGAACACGACGATCCCGTGCCGCGCGACGGAGATGTTCACGACATTCATCGATGGCCAAACCGCGATCAAGCTGAATGTCCTTCAGGGCGAACGCGAGCTGGCCCGGGATTGCCGCTCGCTGGGCGAATTCGAGCTGCGCGGCATTCCGCCGATGCCTTCGGGTATGCCCAAGGTCGAGGTCGAATTCATGATCGACGCCAACGGCATTCTGAACGTCTCGGCCAAGGAACAGCGCAGCGGCAAGCGTGCCAGCATTCAGATCGTGCCGAATCACGGACTGACGCGCGGCGAGATCGACCGCATCACGCGCGACAGCATCAGCTTTGCCCAGCAGGACATCGACGCGCACCGCCGCATTGACCTCGTCAACCAGGTCGAATTCGACATCAACAAAACCGAGCAGATGCTGGGGAAGGTCGGCACGCTGCTCGAAGCCGACGAGCGGCGGCGGATCGAGACGGACATTGCCGCGCTGCGACAACTGGCCCAGGAGAGCGGCGACCTTGACGCGCTGCACCAGGCGCTCGACAGGTTCGGCAGGAGCACGCTGCACCTGGCCGAGATCGGAATTCGTGAAGCACTAATCTCCGAGCAGAAGAAAGCGATGGAATAATCCGATGGTCGAACGCAATCCCTACATCGAAAACGCCGATGTGCAGACGCCGACACGCCCGTACAAAGTCACGATCATCGACACGCAGCAGAACGAGCATGTCATCGAAGTTGATCCGGCACAGTTTCCGCTCAGCGCGCATGGCCGGCCGGGCAGCATTCTCGACATCGCGCTCGCAAACAAGATCGACCTCGACCACGCCTGCGGCGGCGTGTGTGCCTGCGGCACCTGCCATGTCATCGTCAAGCAGGGGGCCGACACGTGTAACCCGCCGACCGACGACGAGGAAGATCAGCTCGACGACGCCTACGGCGTGACGGCCAATTCGCGTCTGGCGTGCGAATGTGTCCCCAACGGCGAGCAGGACATTATAGTCGTCATTCCCGAGTGGAATCGCAATCTGGCCCGCGAGGAACACTGAACCACCGCCTCATTCCAGCATCCGGCAATCCCGCTACAATAATGCGTCATGGGCACCAGGCATCAACTCGTCGTTGGAACCGCCGGTCACATTGACCACGGCAAGAGCCGGCTCGTTTTGGCATTGACCGGCACCGATCCGGATCAACTCGCGGAAGAGAAAGCCCGCGGGATGACGATCGACCTCGGCTTTGCCGTCATGGACATTGACGACGGGCGTATCTATCTCGTCGATGTTCCCGGGCACGAACGGTTTATCCGCAACATGGTCGCGGGCGCCACAGGCATCGACGTTGCCATGCTGGTGGTTGCCGCCGACGATTCGGTCATGCCGCAGACACGCGAGCATGCCGAGTTGCTCAGCCTGCTTGGCGTGACGCGTTGCATTGTCGCCCTGAACAAGATCGACCTCGTCGACGAGGAGTGGGCGGACGTCGTCGAGGAAGAAGTGCGTGAACTGCTCACCTCGCTCGATATCACACCGCTGAGCGTCGTGCGAACGTCGGCGGAAACAGGGGCCGGACTCGATGAACTGCGTGAGTTGTTGGCGCGGACGGCCAGCGCGCGTGACCGCTCGCCGTTGCCATACAACTGGTTTCGCATGCCGATCGACCGTGCCTTCAGCGTGCCTGGCCGGGGCACAGTCACCACCGGCACGGTTGCGCACGGCGACGTTCATAGCGGCGATGAGCTCGAACTCTGGCCCGAAGGACAGCGGGTCCGCGTCCGTGACCTGCAAACGCATCACGCCGACACCGACGCCGTCTCGGGTCGCGTGCGCCTGGCTGTGAATCTCGCGAACATCGCGGTGGATGATGTGGAGCGCGGCTGCGAACTGAGCACGCCGGGCTGTATGGAACGAACGCAGTGGCTTGACGCGTGGATTCCCTGGCTGCGGATGCCAGGTAAGGAGCTCAAGCAGAAGCTGCGGCTGCGGCTGCACATTGCGACGCGCGAGGCGCTTGTCGAGGCGCGGCTGATTGAGACGCCGACGAGCAATCCGGTGCGACAGATGCTCGCGCAACTCAAGGTTGCCGAGCCGATCGTGGCCACCTGGGGCCAGCGTTTCATCCTGCGCGATGAATCCGGCAAGCGCACGCTCGGCGGCGGCATGGTGCTGCGGCCCGTCACGCGGCCCTGGAGCAGCAAGCATCCGCCGTACTTGCCCGGGCTCGAAATGCTGCGCACCGGCGATGAGATTGACCGCCTGGAGGAGATCGTGCGGGCCTGCGAATGGCGGCCATGCGACAATCGCTTGCTGGCAACGCGGGCCGGGCTGGCTGGCGGCGACGCGGTCGAGCCATTGCTGAACCGGTTGCGTGGTAAGCAGCGTATCCAGGTCTTTGATGTCGCCGGCATCGCCCGGCCGATTCACGCTAGTCACCTTGAGGCTTTCATGGCCAATATCGCCGAGCGGCTGGCGGCGCACCTGGCCGAAAACCCGCGTTCGCCCGGCGTGCCACGGGCCGAGTGGCCGGCGTGGATGCCAAGAGCCTGTCCGGAGAAGCTCTACCCGGCGCTGACTGAGTGGTTGTATCGGCAGAAGTGCGTCGTGCTTGAGAATGACCGCATCAGGCTGGCCGACCAGCAGGAGCGGCTTTCGGACGCCGACCAAGCTCTGCTGGACGCCATTCTCGCCGAGTTTCGCGCGGGCCGCTTCACTCCGCCGGCACCGACCGAGCTGGCGTGTCTGGGCAGCAAGAACCAGAAGCGTGTTCGCGAGCTGTTGGATTGGGCGCTCACGCGCGGACAGCTTGTGCGGGTTGCCGACGGGCTGCTTCTGCACGGTGATTGCTGGCGCGAGGGTGTTAGCAGCGTCGTCAGGCTGATTCGCGAACGCGGCGACATCGGGATCGGCGACCTCCGCGATCTGCTTGGCTCATCACGCAAGTTCGTCGTTCCGATCGCCGAGAGGCTCGACGCCCTCGGCATCACCCGCCGCGTCGGCGACAACCGCGTCCTCGGCCCAGCGGCGGAGAAACCGAATACGACGCCGAGAACCAACTGACCGCGCGGCAGCCGACATCCGCGAGCAACGGCAACCAGCGCGTCGAGTTCACGTACGACTACCTGCATCGACGGATCGAGAAGAAGGTATACACGTACACGTCCGGCAATTGGTCGGCGACGCCGACGAAGCAGGTCCGGTTCGTGTATTATGGCAACCTGCTGATCGCGGAGAGCGATTGCGGGGCGACGGGTGGCACCAGCGTCCCGCCGGTGGAGACGGCTATGCGGACGTACGCCTGGGGGCTTGACCTGGCCGGCCAGCGCGATGGCCGCAGCCTGGCCGGCGC
>JAFGRR010000696.1 GCA_016935035.1 Phycisphaerae bacterium
ACCAATGAGTCCCCGTGTTCCGCACCGTCCGCGAGAACAACTCGGCCAGCGACGGAACGGCGATGCTCATGCCGTCGGCCACCATAAACACAATGTTGCGGGCCTGCCGCGCGCGCCCCGCCGTCGCCTCGGCCGCCCGCGCAATTCGTGCGGCCGGTGGCATGCCAAGCGACAACCCACCAAGCAAACCCAACCCCAGGGCCTCACGACGACTAATGGCATTCCGGGAACCCATCCTGCACACTCCTCCAGCAGTGGTTGGCCAGACAAAACTCACCACTACATCCTAGTGCACGACGCCACATCATGCGCGGCCCGTCTCCGAAACACCTCGATTTCACACGAGCGACAACATGCCGGCTGCCGATGATCAGACTGGATCTGGCCGCGTCTGGCGATCCGCTGGCCGTCACAGACGGGTGGCTCGCACGTGACGGCGTAGTCACACTGGCACAGGTACGGCAGTTGCTGATATCATCTGCTGTTGATTGGCCGCGCTTCATGGCCGAGACGTAGCTGCCGGTCGGTGTTTCGCGGGTACGTGAGCCGAGGCATGTCTAGTACTGGACCAGGACAGACAGGCAGTTCCCGCACGTCACCACGACGCGCCGAGACGCGGCTCTGGGCGTCTCTGGTCGCGCGCATCATGCTGCCATCACTCGCCGCGGTCGGACTGTTCTGGCTGGCGATCTTCGTTGTCATGCTCCCCGAATTCGAGGATGGTCTGCTGGCGTACAAGCAGCAGACCATGCGCGAACTGACACAAGCGATGTGCACAATCCTGCAGCGTTACGAGGACCGGGTGCGGAGCGGCGAGTTGACGCTTGAGGATGCCCAAACCCGCGCGCTGGCCAACTTGCGAAACACACGCTATGGCGAGGACTCGAAGGACTACTTCTGGGTAAATGACCTCACGCCGCGCGTACTCATGCACCCGTATCGCCCCGATCTCGAGGGGCGTGACATGTCCGAATACACCGACCCCAGCGGCAAACAGCCGTTCAACGAGTTTGTCGCCATCGCCCGCCAGAACGGCTCCGGCTACGTCAATTACAAATGGCAATGGAAGGACGACCCGCAACGCGTCGTGCCCAAGCTCTCGTATGTCCAGTTGTTCAAGCCGTGGGGCTGGGTCGTTGGCACCGGCATCTACCTCGATGACGTCAAGGCCGAGACCACTGCCTTCACCCAGCGACTCGGCATCGTAACCACGGGCATCCTGGTGATCGTGGCGTTCTTGTCGGCGTTCATCATCTGGCAGAGCTACCAGAGCGAGCGACGGCGGCTCAGTGCCGAGCACGATCGGCACCTTGCATACGAGCAGCGTCAGGAGTTGGAGCTGATCGTCAACTCCAGCCCCGCCGTCGCGTTCCTGCGGCGTAACACATCCGGCTGGCCGCTGGATTACGTATCTCGGAGTATGCGGCAGTTCGGCTACGATCCGACCACACTCGTAGCCCAGCACCAGGACTTCGCTGAACTCGTCCACCCCGACGACATCGAGCGTGTCAGATCTGAACTTGCGGCATACATCGCGGATGGCGATGAGCAGTTCTCGCTGGAGTACCGCATCCTGACGCTGGAGGGAGACGTCCGCTGGGTTGTCGACCGATCGTCGGTGCGACGCAATACAGACGGCGATATCACCCATTACCCTGGAATCATCATAGACCGCACGAAGCGGCACGAGATGGAGGTCGCACTCGCGGCCAGCGAGCTACGTTATCGCGAGCTCGTCGAGAAATCACCGATCCCGATCCTCATTCACTGTGAGGAGCGCGTCGTCTTCGCCAATCCAATGGCGCAGAAGACACTCGGAGTCGTCGCGGATCAACCCCTTGTCGGCCTGTCGATCTGGGAGATCGTGCACCCTGAATCGCACCGTGTCGCGCGCGAACGCATTCAGGCGGCTTACTCCGGTGTCGACTACATGCCGACGGTCGAGGAACGACTGGTGAGGCGTGACGGTCGGCAGATCGACGCCATCGTCACAGGCACATCCATAGAGTATCAGGGCAAGCCGGCGTGCCAGGTCGTCCTCCAGGACATTACCGCCGTCAAGCAGGCCGAGCGCGAACGCCAGCAGCTTCAGGACCAACTGCACCAGTCCCAGAAGATGGAGGCGATCGGACAACTGGCCGGCGGCGTGGCCCACGACTTCAACAACCTGCTCACGGTCATCATCGGCAATGTCGAGCAATTGCGCGATGTCATCTCCACGAGTAGCAATGAGGCCCGCGCGCTCGATGCGATCGAGAGAGCCACGACGCAGGCCACCGGCGTGACACGGTCACTGCTCACGTTCAGCCACAAGCTACCTACCGCCAAGAAGCCCGTCGCGCTCAGCGAGTCAATCGAGAGAGCCGTGAAACTTCTCCATCGCCTGCTGCCGGCCTCCGTGCGTCTCAAGGTGGAAAACCACGAGCCGCCTCTGTGGGTCAACGCCGACAGCACGCAACTGCAACAGGTCATCCTGAACCTGGCGATCAACGCGCGCGACTCCATGGACGGATCAGGCAATCTGCGCATTTCCGTCAGACCGCTGGACAGGGTCGCCGTGCGCAGCCTAGCGCTCGAGGTCACGGAGGCCGAGACTTATGCATGTATCGAGGTCGCGGACACCGGCAGCGGTATTCCCCCCGAACTGCATCACCGCATCTTCGAGCCCTTCTTCACCACGAAGGACCGCGGTCGGGGCACCGGGCTCGGACTTGCCATAGTGCACGGCATCGTCAAAGACCATGGCGGCGACATTGCTGTCGAGTCGCAGCTTGGCATTGGGTCTTTGTTCCGAGTGGTGCTCCCAAGCGTCAGCCAGCCGTTCGAGACCGAAGTGCCACTTGTAAACGGCCAGGCACCGGCGGGCCACGGCGAACTAGTGTTGTTGGCGGAGGATGCCCCCGAAGCCCGCACACTGCTCGCCACGCAACTGCGCACGCTCGGATACCAGGTCCTCGATGTAGCGGACGGCGCACAGGCGCTGGCGGCCCACGAGCAACACGCCGCCAAGATCCGCTTGCTCGTGCTCGACATCGACCTGCCGATACACAGTGGCATACACTGCGTAGAGCGAATTCGGGCAACGGGCTGCGCGGCTCCCGTGCTCATGATCACTGGCGGCGTCGATGGACCAACCACGGAGATGATGAACGATTCCGTCACGCTGCTCCGCAAGCCGTTCTCACTCAGGGAATTCGCGGAGCAGGTGGCGACGTTGCTGAAACAGTCGGCCTAGTGGCGTCTGCGTTTGTCACATGGGCCGGTAGGCCTCGATGAACTCATCCATACCATCGCCTCCCGGGTGTATCAGCCTGACACTCTCGAACCCGGCTTGCGCGAGCATCTGCTCAAACTCGCCAGACGTGTAGGTTCCGCCGCCGGCCGTTCGCACAAGCATGTTCACGGCGAAAATCGCCCCGCGTGCCGGCTGGGTCCGATCTTCGCTCATGACGTGGTCGCGAATCACGAGTCGCCCGCCGGGCACCAATGCCCGCCACGCTTTCTTGAAGAGCTCGACGTTCTCCAACGGGCTGTTCTGGTGCGCTATCTGCGAGAGCAAGGCAAGGTCGTGCCCAGGCGGCAACTCGTCTGTGTGGAAATCACCGGCGACGAGTTCGACACGCGCCAGCATCCCCGCATCCCCGATCCGTTCGCGGGCCAGCTCGATGACGTGCGGCAGGTCGAACAACGTCGCCTTCAGCTTGTCCGACGCATTCAAGAACGCCAGCGTAATCGTGCCGGATGCCCCGCCGATGTCGAGCAGCCGCCGGGCGGCACCGGGCTTGATGGCCGTGACAATGTCGCGGGCCGGCGCGCGTGTGACGACATGCATGGCACCGATGAACGCTTGCGCGTAGGTGTCGGTCCGCTCAGCCAGGGCGCGGCGCACCGCGTTCTCGTCGCCGCGCACCACGCCTGTCAGCTCCGACCAGCTCGGCCACAGCCCGTTCATGTGCATGAGCATCGCGAGAATGGAGTCGGGAGCATCGGCGCTAAGATGCCGCGCGACGTCCGCCGGGCACGTGTAGCGTCCCTGCCGTTTCTCCAACAACTGGAGCGCGGCCACGGCATCAAGCAGAACGGTCGTCGCACGCTTATCACCGCCTATTCGCCCCGCCACCTCGGCCGCTGTCAACGCGTCATGCGACAAAAGTGTAAACAGATCCAGTTCGGCGGCGGTCAGCAGGACGCGGCAGTTCCAGAAGTTGCGGCCCATCGCCAGGATCGCGTCGGCGTCAGTCAGACTCACAATTGGTCTCCCTTCGGGCACACGTGACAACACGACAGCGTTGAGTGCCATGGGCAGGCCAAGACCTGCCCGTGTCCCTCTCACTGCACCACGGGCAGAGCCATCTTCGATGGCCCTGCCCATGGCACCCAGGCGAATGTACCTGTGCCGAGTACTGCCCATGGCACCAGGTTCGGGCACGGGTGACTCTACTTGTCGATGTTCTCCTCGGAAATCGGGTGCTTGTCGCCGGTGTGCGTCAGTTCCAGCGGGCCGAACGAACCGTCGAGCCGCTTGTACTGGTGGAATTGCACCACGCACCAGTAGAAACTGCCGTCATCGGCCTTCGTGCAGGCGGCGGCGTCCATATGCCGCGAGACGATCGGCGAATCACCGCCCGACTCGCGGTCCAGCCACCAGTCCTTGTCAATGATGACCAGCTTGCGGACGTTGGACCAGCCGGCGTTGTCGAGCAACTCGCGCATGTTCGCCTCGAGGGCTTTGTCGGTCTTCTTGGCCTCGGGCATCGTCGCGACCTTCTGGGCCTCGCCTAGCAGCTTTTCACGCAACGCCGTGTATTGCTTGTAGTCGGGCCCGTCGATCGTGAACTGGCCCGCGGAGAACACGTCGCCGTAGCTCCGCACCTGGAAGCCGATGGTGTGCTTTCCGGGGCTCAGTTCGCCGAGGATGTACGTGTACTGGTCGGGGCCGATCTTGCGGTTGCCCTTGCCCTCGGCGTGGAAGAAGCCGGGGTCCTTGTAGGCGGTCATCTTGTCGGGCTCGGGAGCGATGTCCAGCACGAGCACCTTGGTGTCCATCGCCTCCTTCTTCTTGATGTGAATGTACTGGAAATCGACCTTCTTGCCGTCCACCAGCATGTCGATCGGCACCTCGATCTTCTCGGCGTCCTTGCGGCCCTTGCCGAGCAGGTCGCGCCAGGTCTTGTCCACCTGGATCAGGCCGTAGATGTGATCGCCGGCGTCGAAGCTGGTGACGAGGTTCTCCGGCTTAGCGGGGTCAATCGGCGCGTCGGAAAAGACCGTCGCGGCGCCGCCGGCGGCTGTGGCCATGGCCGGTGCGCCAGGCTGGGCGGCGGCCGGCGTCTCCTGCTTCGGCTCTTGTTTGACGTCGTCGACCTTCTTCTCGATCTCCTTCTTCAGGTCGTTGAGTTTGCCGAACTGGCCGAGCGCAGGCGTGCACAAGCTCGCCTGAATGCCAACGGCAATGATGCTCCAAAGGCACAATCGAATCCGGGATGTCGTCATGGCATTGCACCTCCTGTGTATTGTCACGGGTCGCGCACGCTGGCGCGGCAACCAGTCGCCGCCAATGTAAAGCCACGTGCCCCAAACGGCCCATGCGTGCGCGCCCGCAACGCAGCC
>JAFGRR010000697.1 GCA_016935035.1 Phycisphaerae bacterium
CACAGGCTGTCCCGCAAGCAACGCCACAGCAAGGTGGCTTTCGCGCTCGAGCTGGTCGATCTCGCCGAGCGGCACGACCACTTCCCGCGCCAGTTGTCCGGCGGCCAGGAGCAGCGGGTCGCCATCGCGCGCGCCATCGTGACCGATCCGCGCATCATCGTCGCGGACGAACCGACCGGCGACCTGGATGCCGCCAGCGCCAAATCCATCATGGCTCTGCTCGCACGCCTGAACGAGGAACTCGGCAAGACGCTCGTCATGGTGACGCACGACGCGCACTGTGCCGAGCACGCCGGCAAGACACTGCACCTGGAGAAAGGCCGGCTGGTCGAGGAGCGCGAGCTGGCCGTCGCGGAGGCCGCATCATGATCGCCCCACGCTTCATCCCGCTGGTTCTGAAGCAGGTCTGGCGTGCGCGCATACGCAGCGTGATGACGATCACCGGCGTGACGATCGCCATGTTCCTCTTCGCCGCCGTCCAGGCCATGCAGGCCGGCGTCGAGGAAGCCACGCAACAGCAGGCCGGCGACACCACGCTCGTCGTCTATCGCAAGGACCGCTACTGCCCCTTCAGCAGCCGCCTGCCGCAGTCGTATGAGCAGCAGATTCAGAGAATCCCCGGCGTGAAGGCCGTCGTGCCGATCAGGATCGTCGTCAGCAATTGCCGCACCAGCCTGGATGTGGTCACTTTTCGCGGTGTGCCGGACGACGCCTTCCTCGACGCGTTCGTCCCCAACTTCGAATTCGTCGGCGGATCGGCCGGCGACTGGCGGCGACGCAGCGACGCGGCCCTGATTGGCGAAACACTGGCAACACGACGCGGGCTGCGCGTCGGTGATCAGTTCGAAGCGGCCGGCATCACCGTCTATGTTGCCGGCGTGATCCGCTCACCGCAGCCGCAGGACCAAAACGTCGCCTACGTGCACCTCGACTTCCTGCAATACGCGTCGGGAAGCCGTTCCGGCGGCATCGTGACGCAATTCAACGTGCAGGTGACCGACGCCGACCGATTGGATGAGGTCGCCGCCGCGATCGACGGGCAATTCGCGCCCGCCCAGGAGCCGACCAACACCAGCCCGGAGAAGGCCTTCGTCGCCCGTGCCGCGCTCGACGTTATCGAGATCGTCGGGTTCATGCGCTGGATGGGCTGGGGCTGTCTGGCGGCGGTGCTGGCACTGGTCGGCAACGCCGTCGTGCTCTCGGTCCAGGATCGCATTCGCGAGCACGCCATATTCCAGACGCTCGGCTTTCGCGGACACCAGATTGCCAGCCTCATCATCGCCGAGGGTCTGGTTCTGAGCCTCAGCGGTGCCCTGATCGGCAGCGCGACGGCGCTGGCCTTCCTGTCGCGTGCCGGTCTGGCGTTCAGTGTTGACGCCAACAGCATCGCGGTGAGGCCGTCCGCCGGCGTGTTTGTCTGGGGACTCGTCATAGCAGCCACGGTCGGCGTAGTCGCCGGACTTGTGCCGGCGTGGCAGGCCGCGCGGCGCGAGATCGTCACCTGCTTCCGAGCGGTATAGGAGACTCAGCATGCGTCTATTGCCATTTGATTACGCCGTCCGCAATCTCGGCCGCTCACGCACGCGCCTCGTCGCCAGCATTGCCGGCAGCGCACTGGTTGTGCTGCTGATCCTGGCGGCGGGCGGATTCGTACGCGGCATGGAACGCAGCCTAGCCATCAGCGGCGGCGACCAGAACGTCATGCTGCTGGGCGCCGGCAGCGAGGAAAGCATCGAGCGCAGCCAGGTAGGCATGAACGTGCCAACGCTGGTTGCCGCCAGTGTTCCCGGCATCAAGAGCCGCCTCGGCGTGGATTACGTCTCCCCCGAAGTCAATATGGCCCTGGTCATGAAGCCCTCGCAAGACTCGGACCGCGAATTGCAGACCGTGGTGCGCGGAATCACGCCCACGGCTTACCTCGTTCATCCTCTGGTGCGCATCACCGAGGGTCGCGCGCCGCGGCCGGGCGAATACGAACTGATTGTCGGCGGTTTGGCCGCGACGCGCATGGGCGTGCCGCAGGCGGACCTGGCCGTCGGGCAACAACTCTGGTTCGACAACCACACCTGGACAATCTCCGGCCGTTTCGCCGCGCCGCGTACGGTTATGAACGCCGAAATCTGGGTTCCGCTGACCGACCTGCAAATCGCGACACGCCGGGACACGCTGTCAACTGTCGTGCTGACACTGGCTGACGCCACACTTGAGGACGTTTCCGTGTGGTGCGCGCAGCGGCTCGACCTCGAGTTGGTCGCGACGCGCGAGTCGGACTACTACTCCGGCCTGCTCAGCTTCTACCGCCCGGTGCGCGCCATGGTGTGGGTGACCGCCTTGCTAATTGCGCTCGGCGGCCTTTTCGGTGGACTGAACACAATGTATGCCGCGTTCGCCGCCCGCGTACGTGAGCTCGGCGCCCTGCAAACACTGGGCTTCTCACGTACAGCGCTGGTCGCCAGCTTCATGCAGGAATCACTGCTGGCGACGGCAGCGGGCGGCATCGTGGCGGCCGTGCTCGGACTGCTGTTGCTCGATGGGCTCGCCGTGCGCTTCTCGATGGGGGCGTTCGCGCTCGTCCTGGACGCCCCGGTTCTGCTTGGCGGATTGGCCGCCGGCGCCGGGCTTGCAATCGTCGGCGTTATCCCGCCGCTATGGCGCTGCCTGCGCCTGCCGATTGTTGAAGCCCTGCGAACAAGTTGATGTCGCGCGGATAAACCAACCTGACTCAAAAGGAGTATCTCATGAGCACGCTCATTCCCAAGTTCGCTCTCGTCGCTGCTGTCGCAGCCCTGTTCATCACCGGCTGTGATCGCCGTGCTGAGGGCCCGGCACAAGGTAAATCCAAAACCGGCGGAAAGCAGGCAGCA
>JAFGRR010000698.1 GCA_016935035.1 Phycisphaerae bacterium
TCAGGCGCACGCCGTCTTCCAGCGCGGTGGTGACCAGCCGGACCAGGCCGTCGGTCGGTGAGGCCTGAGCGGCGTTGAGCAGCAGGTTCGTGAGCAACTGGTCCAATTGGTGCTCGTCGGCCTGGATGGCGGGCAGGGGCTGGCTGTTGACGTACTCGAAGCGGACCCGCTGCATCTCGGGCTGCTCGCGCAGGATGGGCAGGACGCGCGTCAGCAACTGGCCCAGGTCACACTGGCGGAAACGCGGCGGCTTGGGGCGGGCGTAGACGAGCAGGTCCTTGACCGTGCCGTCCAATCGGCTGATCTGGCGCAGGATTTCGCTGAGAATCGGGCGGTGCGGATGTTCGGTGCTGAGTGCGTCGCGGATGACCTGTACGGCGCCGCTAATGCCCGCCAGCGGGTTCTTGATCTCGTGGGCCAGCGAGGCGGCCAGGTGCCCGATGTGGGCGAGATGCTCGGCTTCGTCCAGGCGTTCGCGGACGGCGGCCCGTTCGACCGCTCTGATTTGCGTGGTGTAGCTCTCTTTGTAGCTTTCGAGCATCAAGGCCGTGTCGAGCTGAAGCAACTTGTGCAGCGAGCGGAGCTTGTCGCCGACATCCTCGATTTCCACACCGCGCAGCCGCTCTTCAAGCAACTGCCACACGACCTCCATCGCCGCGACCATGTAATACTGCGGCATGCCGATGGCGACATGGGCTTGCCCGATGCGCAGGCGTCGTCGGCAGTAGTCGTTGTCGTAGTCGCCGTCGAATAGCTCATTGAGCCACGCCGCTAGTGACCGGTGCAGCCGATCGAGTTGCGACTCGCCGCCGGTGATAAGCCGGCGTGTGCCCGGATGGTGCGTGATGCGGTGATAGAAGGCGTCGGTGAGGGCCGAGAGGTGTGGCTGGATGGCGGCGCGCAGGGCCCGCAGATTCTCGGCGTCCGCATCGCCGAAGCCGACATAGCGCTTCATGTCCTGGAACATCACGTCCGGCATCCCGCCGATTCTACTACGCAGTCCGGAATTGCACACGGTCGGGCGGCGGCGACCTGGGGATTCTGCCGCAAGCAGGGGTGATTTTGCCCAGCGTGGCGTAGTCCATAGGTGGATGCTGGTCACTGGCGGCGTCAACTCCGGCCCACGGGTGAACCACTGCCACTGGGCACGCAAACGCGTCTGAGTGGCACGCCGTATGCTAGATCACGCCGGGAGTCAGCATTGGATATGCAGGCGAGGATCATGTCGGCGGACAGTAGGCGACAATCGGATCGCGACACACCGTCTCTCGGGCGGCTGCTGATCGTTGACCCCGATTCACTGGCGCGCTGGTCGCTGACGGCCTACCTCAGCCGCTGGTTCTCGGTCGAAGCCGCGGAGTCGCTGGAGGATGCGACGCGCATGCTCTCGACCGGCTGTGTGAATGCACTGGTGGTCTCCGACGATTTGCCGGCGACAGCCCTCGACGGAATCGAAGAGCAGGCCCGCCAATGCCAACCTCCCGTCGCGACGATTCGCACGGTCACCGGCGTGCACGGCAGCAAGCGGCCGCCGGCCGGTTGCGTCCGCCTCGAAAAGCCATTCCTGCTGGCCGACCTGGCGCGGCTGCTGGGCGTGCCGGAGCACGATTTGGCGACCCAGAGCGGCTCCAGCCACTCGTGAGTTTCGCCACGGGGCGGCTTCACCTATAATCCGCACGCCTCACGGTCTGTCACCTGCGTTCGCGGGCCGCACGCCGATGAGCCTGGATCCCGTCTTTTTGCCCTTCTCAGGTGGAGCACGTCATGGACTTGCAGAAGAAAGCTCTGGAATACCACTCAAAGCCCACGCCCGGTAAGGTGGAGGTCGTGCCCACCAAACCCTGCGTGACACAGCGCGACCTGTCGCTGGCGTACACGCCCGGCGTGGCCGCGCCGTGCCTTGAGATACAGAAGGACCCGTTGAAGGCCTATGAGTACACCTCGCGCGGCAACCTGGTGGCGGTTGTCTCAAACGGCACCGCCGTTCTCGGGCTCGGGAACATCGGTGCCCTGGCCGGCAAGCCGGTCATGGAAGGCAAGGGCGTGCTGTTCAAACGCTTCGCCAACATCGACGTGTTCGACCTCGAAGTTGACACCAAGGACCCGGACGAACTGATCAACATCGTTCAGAAGCTGGAGCCGACCTTCGGCGGCATCAACCTCGAGGATATCAAGGCCCCCGAGTGCTTCTACATCGAGCGGAAGCTCCAGGAGACGATGGACATTCCGGTTTTTCACGATGACCAGCACGGCACGGCCATCATCTCCGGCGCGGCGCTGATCAACGGGTGTATTCTGCAGGGCAAGAAACTCGAGGACATCCGCGTCGTGCTCAGCGGCGCTGGCGCGGCCGGTATCGCCTGCGCGAAGTTCTATGTATCGCTGGGTGTGCGGAAAGAGAACCTGATCCTGGTCGATTCGAAGGGTGTGATCTACAAGGGCCGCGACGAAGGAATGAACCCCTTCAAGGAGGAGTTCGCCGCCGACACATCGGCCCGCACGCTGGCCGACGCTCTGAAAGGTGCCGACTGCTTCTCAGGCCTGTCGCAGCCGAACATTGTCACGCGGGAGATGGTCAAGTCGATGGCGGATCGGCCTATGATCTTTGCGATGGCCAACCCGGACCCGGAGATCACGCCGGATGAGGCCCGCGCGGCGCGCTCCGACGCGATCATCGCAACGGGCCGCAGCGACTACCCGAACCAGGTCAACAATGTGCTCGGTTTTCCGTTCATCTTCCGCGGTGCGCTCGACGTGAAGGCCCGCAAGATCAACGAGGAAATGAAGGTCGCGGCCTGTAACGCGCTGGCGCAACTTGCGCGGCAGGACGTGCCGGACGGCGTGCTGCGGGCCTACCAGTTGAAACGCCTTCAGTTCGGTCCGGACTATATCATCCCCAAGCCGTTTGACCCACGCGTTTTCGTGTGGGAGGCATCCGCGGTGGCCGAGGCGGCGGTCAAGTCTGGCGTGGCGCGAGCGCCGATCAGCGACTTCAACGTCTATCGCGAGCGGCTCGAATCGTCGCTCTCGCGCTCACAGCAGTTCATGCGGACGATCCGCAGCCGCGTTCGTGGCAGCAACAAGCGCATCATCTTCTCCGACGGCGAGCACCCGACGATCATTCGAGCCGCCAGCATCCTCCGCGAGGAGCACGTGGCCCTTCCGGTGCTGGTGGGCAACGAGGAACTTGTGCGGCAGCGCGCCGTCGAGCTGGGCGTTGATCTCGGCGAGGCCGAGATCGTCGATCCGCACACCTACCCCGAGCGCAAGGTGCTGGCCCAGCACTTATACGACCGTCGCAAGCGCCGCGGCATCAACTGGTCGGACGCGCGTTTCTACGCGCGTCGCCCCGACTGGTTCGCGGCCCTGATGGTGGACACTGGACGTGTCGACGGCATGGTCTGCGGCATTGGGCGCAGCCACGCGCACGTGACGTCCGCGCTGCTTCAGGTCATCCCGCTGCGTGAGGGGGTGCGCAAGATCGCGGCGATGTACGTCGTGCTCACCAAGTCAGATGTGCTGTTCTTCGCCAACTGCGTCTCGGAGATCGAGCCGAGCGCCGAGGACCTGGCCGAGACGGCCCTGATGGCGGCGCGCGTCGCCCGGTACTTCTACGTCACGCCGAA
>JAFGRR010000699.1 GCA_016935035.1 Phycisphaerae bacterium
AACGCCGTCAGCGAGCTTGCCGGCGGCATCATCGGCGACGCCGCCCAGGGCATGCCGTCGCTCACGGCCGCGAAAGAGAAAGCCCACCTGTACGAGGAGATCGTCAGCGGGATCGCCGCCCACGTGGACGAAATGCAACTGGCCGGTCGCTCGATTGGCGATGATACGGCACGTCTGGTACTGTATCCGCTGAACCTGACGCTGCCGGACGACATCACATCCGCCTCGATGGACATGGCCTCGGTGGACCCATGGTCGAATCTGTGGCAGACGATGTCGCCCGCCGCGGTCAGTGAGCCGGCGCTCGATAGCGCCCCGGCCGAAGTTGAAGAATACTCGCTGTAAGCCTTGCGACGAGACGGTCTGTCTTGCACACCCCTTTTAGCCTGTTACCGCTTGCGCGCACTTGTCTGCTGATCGCGATCGGAGGCCTGTTGCCGGCGCGCGCCGCGACGGAGCAGCCCCAGTCACTAACGCGTTACACGCCCGCTGACGCCGGACTGTTCGTCGAGATTCGCGGGTCGGAAGACCTGTTGGTAGCGCTGACCGAACCGCGCGTGTGGACGTCACTGGCCGAATTGGCCGGTCAGCCGGCGAGCGCTGCCGACGCGGCAACGTGGCGTACGCGTATTCGCCAGGCCATCGGCATGGAGCCGAACGAGGCGATCCACAAGCTGTTCGCGCGCGGCGTGGCGTTCGTAGGCGAGGGAGCGCTGCGCTCGCAGGACGCCGTCGTCCTATGCCGCCCCGCCGCCGGTATCAACATCGACGATCTACTGAAGCAATGGGGCGCCAAGCCGCTAGCGGACCAAAGCCTGGGCCGTGTATATGAGCTGCGTGAGAATGTCGGCGTTGGTGCGGAAAACGGCGTCCTGATCTTCGGAGATGCGTCGAGACCACGCGGCATGTTTCGGCGAGCGCTCGCGTTCGCGAGCGGGACGACGCAACCGACCCTGGCGGATGATCCGGATCTGCGGGCGTTGCTGAGGCGCGTACCCGCCGACCCGGACGGCATTCTGTTCGCGCGGCTGAACGCTGCGCGCCGGCCGGTCGGACCGCTCGGACTACGGCCACCGGAAGCCGGCACGTCGGCGACACAGCCGACGTTTGACGACGCCGCGCTGATTGGGCGCCTAGAGCTAGACGCACAGTGGACGGCGCCGGCGCTGCCGGAGCTGCCTGGGCCGCTGCGCGGCGCATCGAATGTACTGCTGGCCCTGCATCGCGATGGGCGGCTGCTGCATCTGACCGCGGTCGGCGACGCGAAGATCCAGCACCCCCCACCGACGGACAGGCTCGTGCCGCTGGTGCGCGGACTGCCACAGCGTACGCTGGTGGCGTGGGGCGGGCACGTTGACTATGCGGCGTTGATGCAATCGCTGGAGAAGCTGCCGGCCAGCCACATCGGGCAATTCCTGCTGCGCATGCGCGATCAGATCGCCGTGCGCTTCGAGCAGCACCTGCTGTCGCCGACCTGCATCGCGGTCGGCGCAGCTCGGCAGGGACGCGGCGACAACGGTGCGCCGCCGTTGCCGGCAATTGCGGTCCTGCTGACGACAACCGATCCACGGGCGGCGCTGGAGGCGTTCGAGAGCCTGGCGGTAACGTCCACGTCGTTCTACAACCTGCTGGCATTGCAGCGCGAACTGCCGACGATCCGCCCGCTGGAGACGCGCCGTCTCACCGATGCGACCATCCATTTGCTCGATCTCGAGTTGCCGATCGCAAACCTGACCGGCGGTTTCATTGCCGACGTCCAATTGTGCTGGGCGATTGACGGCGAGGTGTTGATCGTCGCAACGAACGTCGATTGGCTACAGCAGATTCTCGCCAGCCGGCATGGTCGTGACCCGGGTCTGAGCGAGGTGTTCGCGCTAGCCAAGCGTCCGCCGGCGACTGCCAGCGAATCGGTCGTGGTGGCACAGATCGGTCCGCTGTCCGATCTTGGCACGCTCTGGCTCGAGCATCTGCGCAACGTGGCGCCGGAAACGCTGACCGAGAAATGGTGGCGCGGCCGCCAGCCCGGCGGACAACGCGTGCAGCTCGGCATCAACATCACACCGCAAGGTGAGCCGGCCCGGTTGTGCGTGACGACCGTGCGTGCGAATGCGCCAGCCGCCGGTTTGCTCCAGACCGGCGACTATCTCGTCGGCATCGAGGGGGTGCGCATCACCGCCGGTCAGCCATTCCGCGAGGTGCAGGCGGCCCTTGAAAACCGACCAGCGGCCCGCTGGGTCAACCTGCTGATCGAGCGTGACGGCGTCGAGATGCCGGTGCGCGTGCCACTACCGTTCCTGAACCCGGTCGAGGTATTGCAGCGCTGGGTGGCGATCGGTCGCGTGGTGCAGCGTGTGTTGTATTGCGACGACCTACCCAGTGCCGCCGGCCCGCGCGGTTTCCTGACGATCGAGCTGCGTGAAGACGCCGCCCCGCTGTTCAACATCGCCGACACGCCAACATCGGCCCCCGCGACACAACCGACATCTACCCCGGCAACGCAACCGACATCAGCACCGGCAGTGCAGCCAACATCGGCTCCGGCCACACAACCGACATCAGCGCCGGCGATACAACCGACAACGGCGCCAACATCCCCGCCCGGCGCATAGCGCGACGATACGCGACACGACGCTTCACATGTAACGCCGCGTGTTTCAGTGCTTCAGTTCGTGACACAAGAGCGCATGCACAAAGATGAGCTGCCAGATGCGGTATGTCCTCAGCGCATCTGGCTGGTGTGTGCGCCCTTGCTGCCCTGCACTTTGTCTTCAGCGTACCTACCGAGTATGCGCGCCCGTGCAGCCTCGCTCTGCGCCTTGAGCGTGCCTGCCGAGTGTGCGCGCCTGTGCTCCTCATCTTCAGCCCCGCAGAAACTATGAAAGCCGGGCCTCCTGGTGATCTTCAGCGGGATCGAGTCCCATGATCACCGGACGGGCTGGCCGTGGTGG
>JAFGRR010000700.1 GCA_016935035.1 Phycisphaerae bacterium
GAGGCGCACGCTGTCACGACCGTGGTGCTGATGCCCTGGAATCCGAGCGCGATCGAGATATGTCCGGCGCCGGCGTTGGCCATCAACTTAGGAATGGTGAAAGCCGAGACCTTGCTGGGGCCCTTCTCGATCAGCCGGCAGTGCTGCTCCTCGATCTCGCGCAGCCCGCCGATCCCCGTGCCGATGATCACACCGGCCCGTGTGGGGTCAAACTGGCCGGTTTCCAGGCCCGAATCGTCCCAAGTCATACGACAAGCGACATAGGCCAGTTGCGAGACGCGGTCCATCCGCTTGGCCTGACGCTTGTCGATGAAGCGGTCGGGCTCGAAGTCGATGCATTCACCGCCGATGCGCACGCTGTACGGCGAGGCATCAAAGGCGGCCAAGGCGCGCACGCCACAGCGCCCGGAAACGAGGGCGTCCCACGAGCTGTCCAGATCCGCACCGACGGGGGTGATAGCGCCCATCCCCGTGATCACGACACGCCGATCAGTCATCAAATCTACCTGCCTGACGTGCCTTACGCAGCGTTGTCGAGGTGGCCCTTGATGTAATCAATGGCTTGGCCGACAGTCTGGATTTTCTCAGCTTCCTCGTCTGGGATGCTGAGCTCGAATTCGTCCTCGAGTTCCATGACCAACTCGACGGTGTCGAGCGAGTCGGCGTTCAGATCATTGACGAAAGAGGTTTCGCGCGTGATCTCGCCCTCCGCCACGTTCATCTGTTCGCTGACGATCTTCTTGACTTTGCTTTCGATTTCTGCCAGTTCCGGCACGAGCCGATCCTCCGAGGCGGGTCCGGCAGCGGCCCGATGAACCGCCACGTTTCGACCACACACTGTCCCACACCCACACCGGCCAACCGCGCCACTCCGCGTGGCCACAGCAATCATCCACCTTCCGCACGGACACGGAATCACCGGCGAGGCCCGGCGCTAACACGGCCGGTATAGCGGGGAAATCATAAGTGCTCGTTTGAGGCTTGCCAAGGGCAAATCCGCGCCGGGCGGCGTCAGCTTTGCCCGGCTTCAAGGTCGGCACGCCGGGACGTTGTTGATCTGGTTTCGATGGGCTAGCATCGGCTGCAATGGACCCATTGGCCGCGAAGATCTGCGAACTGGGGCGTCGGGCCTACGAACAGGGGCTGCTGTGCGGCGCCGAGGGCAACATCTCGTGTCGCCTCGGCACGGGCGAAATTCTGTGCACGCCGACCGGCCTGTGTAAGGGCCTGCTTACACCCGAGGACATCTGTGTCGTCGAGTCGGATGGTCACCAGACGATGGGCCATCACCCGCCGAGCAGCGAGATTCGCATGCATCTGGCGCTGTACGCGGCCGACGCGTCGATTCAGGCCGTCGTCCACGCCCATCCGCCCTTCGCGACGACCTTCGCCGTTCTCGGACGGCCTCTGCCAAGGGGGATTCTGCAGGAGGCGGAGATCCTGCTGGGTGAGGTAGCGCTGGCGGACTATGCCACGACCGGCACGCAGGCGCTGGCCGAGGTTTTGCGCCCGCTGCCCAGGCGCCACACCGCTGCCCTGCTGCGAAATCACGGCGCGGTCACATGGGGCGCCGACCTTGAGAGCACATATCAGTTAATGGAGACGCTCGAGGCCGTCTGCCGGGTGCTTTACCAGGCCCGCCAACTCGGCACGCCCCAAAGAATCCCCCCCGGACAGCTCCGCGAACTAGAACAGATGCGCGCCGAACGGCGCGGGATACGGTAGGCCCCTCTTCGGTGTAATAACGCACACCAACCGCCCGACCGGTCGTGCTGCGACCCGCCGGGCGGCCGGCGTCGGCGGCTGTAGCTCAGCGGCCGCTAGTACCAGAGTTCGTAGTACTCGAAGTAGTACCACGGATCAGGCTGGTAGGGCACTTCTTCATATGAAGCGGTCTGGTCGGCCGGCTCGTACCAGAACCCCGCATCAAACTCGTCACAGCCAGTCGTCCCCAGCACCAGCGCCGCCGCCACACCCAGGACCATCATCGTCGCGCTCAGTCTGCGAAGCATGTCAATCTCCATCAGGTATCATCTTCTGGTTGCTGCCGGCCTCGCTGGCCAGCTCACCCAGCGTTCGATGATCAGGAGCTGATCTGACACCGGCCTCACAGAAACCCCCGTACGGCAGCCACCGGCGCCTTTCCGTGCCACAGATCTGCCGCCCGCCGCAGGTTTTCCGACTCCGGCGTGTTAAATTGCCTGAGCACATGTCGGCCAACATGCAACAGGATGACACGCCGCTGCTGCTGGCGGCGGGGCAGGGCGACCGTGCCGCATTCGGGCGGCTGGTCGAGCGCTATCACCGCGCCGTCATCCACTTCCTCCAAAGGTTTCTCACGTCGCAGGACGCCGACGAGGCCGAAGACCTGGCTCAGGACGTTTTCCTGGCGGCCTGGAAAGCGGCCCCGACGTTCGAGCCGCGCGCCAAGGTACTTACCTGGTTGCTGCGAATCGCCACCAACGCCGCCCTGAACTACCGCCGCGACCGACAGAAGCGCCGCGCGGTCTCGCTCGATGGCACCGCCCCGCCAACGTCCGATATCGAATCGCCCGTTGGCCGCGCTCTTTCGCACGAAACAAGAGAGACCGTCACGGCGGCGCTGGCCGCACTGCCCCCAACCCAGCGGGCCGCACTCATCCTGCGACATTATCACCAGTTGCCCTACGCCGAGATCGCCGCTGTGCTCGAAACGTCGATCTCCGCCGTCGAATCGCTGCTGTTCCGCGCCCGGCAGTCGCTGCAGAAGTCGCTCGCCTGTCACAAATCCGAATCTCCGCCGCAAGTTTCACCCGGCCCCCGTGTTCAACCATAGAGCTAGAAGGTCACGAGCCATGCAATGTGCGACTGCTCACAAGTTGTTGTCTCTGCGGATCGACGGCGAGTTGGATGACCGCCGCGCGCCAGACCTCGCGGCCCACCTGCGTGATTGCCCGTCGTGCCAGGCCTTTGCACGCGAGCTTGAGCGTTGTGCGGCGGCGCTGGATGCGGTCTCGGTGTCCGAGCCGTCGGCCGATTTCGGTGCGCGGGTAATGGCGAGCCTGCCCCCGCAGCAATCAACGAGCGAGAGATGGACCTTGGTGCGCGGCTTGCTGCGGCCGCTGCCCATGGCCGCGGCGGTCGTCGCGCTCGCACTCGGCATCACGCTGGCAAGCCTGATGAACGGAAACACCACGACGACTCCGACCGCCGAGGCGTTTGAATCTGACGTCTACGCCGAGTCGTTTAGCGCGTTGCCCGAGGACTCCTCCGGCGCACGCTATATCGCACTCGTCACCGATGGAGGTAACTAGACCATGCGCGCGATGATTGCTCAGGGCGGCATCGTCTGGATCCTGCTGGCGGCGTCGCTGGCGTTCAATATCGGATTCGGCGCCATGTTCGGCGTGCGAGCCTACGAGCGCCAGTGCCAGGTGGCGGACGAACCGAATCCGCCTTGCGTGCTCGTGGAACAGCTCGGCCTGAGCCAGGAACAGGCCGACCTGATGCGCGGCGCCCAGACTGAACTGCTCCAAAAAGTGAACGAACTTGGCGAGCAGGTCGCCACTGAACACGATCGCTTGGTCGGCCTACTCCTGGCGGACGAGCCGGATCGTCAAGCCATCGACGCGCAGCTCGACACCATCGCCACCCTGCAGCGCGGTATTCAGGCCTGCGTCGTCGAACACTTGATCGAGGGGCGTGGTCTGCTCGAACCAGAGCAGCGCGGCGGGTTTGACCGGATCATCAGGGTATATGTCTGTCCGCGCGGCGGACAAGGTTGCGGGCAGATGCCCGGAGGCTGTCAGCCATCCTGTGGACCCGCTGGCGGACGACGTGGCGGCGGGGGATGAATCGCGAATCGACGCTTGGCCGCGGCGCGTGGATGTGACGAAACCTCCGTGCGCCAAGTTGGTCGGGGC
>JAFGRR010000701.1 GCA_016935035.1 Phycisphaerae bacterium
CACAGGCGAGACGCCTGTGCCACCCTGGACGGCGACGTTCCTTCGCAGGGCGCGAAGATGCTGCCGCTTAGTAGTACAGATCACCACCCAGCTTAGTCGCGATCCCGCGGTATGCACAGGACGGTGGAACCTACCGTGAAAACAAACCGAGCCGCGCCCGTGAGAAAGCGGTTGCCTCGATAACCGCGAGGTTGTTCCGCCAACCGCTTTCTCACGGGCGCGGCTCGGTTCGGCATCGCAACCTTCGATGGGCTCCAGCGCCGACTGTCGTGCAACCGAAATGCTCTATAGAGGGGGCATTTGGTTTGAGCCGGTTGCCCGGCCGCCCGCCGTGGTCCTATATGTGTCTGGGGGCATGCTGGAGGAATTCACGATGCGTAGTGGTGTATTTCTGATCACCTGTCTGGTCGCGATGGCCAGCGCGCCGGCGAATGCCGCGCCGTATTGGGTTAGCTACGACGGGAACGACTTTCCCGAGAATGAAGGGTGGACACACACGCCGGGGGAGCCACCGGCTGAGCGCTGGATCGAAGACGGCCTGCTTGTGATTGACTCGCGGGCGGATCTTCACACGACGGACGGCAATAGCACGCCGCTTCCCGACAGCATGGATCCTGAGGAGGGCGAGATCTTTGTGGCACGGTGGCGTCTGCGCATTCTGGAAGCGGCCCCTTACTATGATCCAGAAGTCTATATCTGCTCCGACAACCAGTTCGAGATTGGATTGATCTTTGGCGCAGACTATGTTTTTAGTGCACATGAAGGTGATTGCATGGCCGAATTCTCGCCGGGCGACTTTCATACGTTCGAGCTGCGCTCCTGTGACATACTCTCGTACGCACTGTTTATCGATGACAGCCTTGCCTTTGAGGGAGAGTCCTTTGAGGGCTACTCATCAACGCAGGTAGGCTTCGGAGATGGTGTGCATGGCGGGGCAAGTCTGACGCATTGGGATTACTTTGAATTCGGCGTTGTGCCAGAGCCGGGGACGTGCGTGCTGGCGTTCGTCGTGGCGGCGATGTGGAGGTGCTTGCGATGACGCGTTTTGTCTTCCTGACTGTCGTGGGCGTCGCCCTGGCCGCCGCGGCAAACGGCGAGCCGTACTGGATTGCTTACGAGGGGAACGACTATCCCGAGAATGAGGGGTGGTGGCACATCTGGGGAGATGAGCCGACGAATCGTTCGCTCGAGGACGGCTGTCTCGTGCTCGACGCACAGGGGGATATCTCAGTTGTCGACTACTACGTTCGAAACATGTACGGAACGCTCGATCCGGACCTCGGCGAGATTTTCATGATGAGCTGGCGGCTGCTAGTCGAGGATGTGTCGGCATACGATGACCCATCCGTGACGGTAGTGGCGAACGACGGGTGGGCCGTGGGATTCGACTTCGCCGAAGACTACTTCCGGAGTTCGTTTGAATACGGCAAAACAGCATCGTTCCAACCGGGTGTGTTTCACGAACACCGTTTCGAATCGCGAGACATGCGCGAGTACGACTTGTATGTCGATGGCCAACACGCACTCTCGGGCTACTTCTGGGACGCGTGGGGCGAATCGCGAGTGAGCTGGGGAGACGGCACGGAAGGTGTGGCAAGCGTTTCTCGCTGGGATTATGTCAGCTTCGGCGTCGTCCCGGAGCCACACACTTTGTCGCTGCTGTCCTGGCCGCTCCTGTTGATCACGATGCGAAAGCGCAGTGGATAGGGCCGGCGGCGACTACGGGGCCCACATCCACGCCACCGGCGATCTGGATTGCGAGATGCAGATCGACGGCGCGCTATGCCCACTCGCCGGCGCTCGGGCTCCGAATGTGCCCGCTGGCTGCCGCTCGGGCTCCGGATGGAGCAGCGCCCACCTGGAAAAACAGCGGACGTCACCGGCGCGTGAGCCTGACGTCCGCTGCACTTGAAAAGAGAACCTCCGGCGATGCCGTCGCAAGGCAGGTTTGGCTGAACCCAACGCAAAACGTGGGTGGCCGCCGAAGTCTCCGACCCAACGCTCAAGGCGCCTCCGCCGGAGAAGAATCGTCACGGCCTCCCGAGGGTCAGCTTATCGGTTCGCACAAACGAGTGCCCTGCTGACGCACACCTCAGAGGTCCGTCCCGAGGGACGACACTCGTAGTATAGCCTCTTCATCGGCTCGGCCGCGCGCAGAAATCCAGAAGTTTGTCGTGAAGATCAGCGCAGTTTTCCAACGATTCTGGCACATGATCTGCTACACGCGACAAAGATCATGGACGCGGGGGTTGACAGCGCGCCCAGCGTTTGCTCCGCGCCTCGGCGACAGGCGCGTGTATCGAAACACGCTGCGTCAATTACTTGGCGAATGTTCAGAGCACGGTGTATGGCCGCAACGGAGCGGTCGGCGACTGGGTCTCGTCCACGACCCAGAAATCGACGACGCCGCGCGACAGGTCAAGCGTGGCCACGGTGTAGACCAGCGCACGGTGCAGCGCTCCCGGATTGATCAGCAGCGCGCCGCTAAGGAGCCGTTCCGAATGCGCCATGTGCGTGTGACCGTGCAGGATGTAGTCGACCTGCAAGTCGCCGAGCTGCACGGCCTCGTCCTTGAAAGTGTGCGCACGGAGCAGTTGGTTGAAGGCCGGCTCATGCCCGTGGCACATGATCAGACTGTGCGCGCCAAACTCCACGCGCAGCGGGCCGGGGACCGGCGGATTAAGCCCCAGGGCGGCAACGGACTGTTCGAGCAATGGGCCGGGGTCATCGCTGTTGCCCCAGACGAACCAGGCCTGTTCGCCGGCCAGCTCGTCATACACGCGCGCGTCGCCGATGTCGCCGCAGTGCAGGAAAGTCGTTGCCCCGGCTTGCCGCAGCACTTGGATGGCGCGGCGTGCTCGTAGGGCGCGTCCGTGTGTGTCCGAGAGGATTCCGACAATCACTTGCTGGCTCGCAGGCTCCCTATAAACGAATCCACATCCTCGTGCCGCGCCATGCGTTCTAGCAGGGTCTCGATCTGCGTGTTGGGTGGCTCATCGTGCAGATGTCGCCGGAGCATGTGCGACTTTTGGAGAACCTCGGGCGTGAGGAGTTTCTCCTCCTTGCGCGTGCCGGACTGCTGGAGGTTGATGGCCGGCCAGATGCGCCGATCGGCCAGTTCGCGGTCGAGCATCAACTCCATATTGCCGGTACCCTTGAATTCCTGAAAGATGAAATCGTCGGCGCGGCTGCCGGTCTGAATCAGGGCCGAGGCGATGATAGTCAGCGAGCCGCCGCCTTCGATTTTGCGGGCGGCACCGAAAATCTGCTTTGGCTCCTGCAAAGCCCGAATATCGAGCCCGCCGGTCATCGTGCGGCCGCTGGATCCGATGGACGTGTTGAACGCGCGGGCCAGCCGCGTGATCGAGTCGAGCAGGATCACGATGTCCTGGCCGCATTCGACCAATCGCCGGGCGCGCTCCACCACGAGCCGAGCCAGGCGTACGTGCGAGGCGGCGTCATGGTCGTTGCTCGACGCGAAGACCTCGCCGCGCACGTTACGGCGCATCTCGGTCACTTCTTCCGGA
>JAFGRR010000702.1 GCA_016935035.1 Phycisphaerae bacterium
ACGTGGGTGAGGGCGTTCGTTGTTGACGGTGTTCGCCGTTGCGGGCCTTTTGCCGCTCCGCCGCTCGGATACCAGCGTGCACCGCTCCTGAACCAGCCGCCGCCACTGACGCAGCGCCGGTTCTGATGGGCTACGTGCCCAGCAGGTCGCGCCATTTGCGGATGAACTCGGCGGCTCCATCGGCGCCGAGCGTCTCTAGATCAAGCTCGCGCAGTTGCCGCACGATCGCCTCCTCCGGCTCCTCAAACAACCGCAGTTGCCGCACGCGGCGCCGCTGAACGGCGGCCAGTGCCGGCCGCTGCGACTCGCGCGCGAACGTACGTTCGAGTTCGTTCAGCACCGCGTTGGCGCGCTCGATCACCGCGCGCGGCACGCCGGCCAGCTTCGCCACGTGCAGGCCATAGCTGCGGTCGGCACTGCCCGGCACGATCTGATGCAGGAAGACAAGCTGGTCCTCGAACTCGCGAACCGCCACGTTCAGGTTGAACACGCTGTCGAGCAGCTCCTCCAACTCGGTCATCTCGTGATAGTGCGTCGCAAACAGCGTGCAGCATTTGCAGCGTGTGGCCAGTTGCTCGGCGATCGCCCACGCCAGCGCCAACCCATCAAACGTGCTCGTGCCGCGCCCGACCTCGTCGAGAATGACTAGGCTGTCAGGCGTCGCGTTGTGCAGGATGTTCGCGGTCTCCAGCATCTCGACCATGAACGTCGATTGCCCGCGCGCCAGCTCGTCGCTTGCGCCGACACGCGTGAAGATCCGATCCACCGGCCCCAGCCGCATGCGTTTGGCCGGCACCCAACAGCCGCAATGCGCCAGCAGCACCAGCAGCGCCACCTGCCGAATGTACGTGCTCTTGCCCGCCATGTTCGGCCCGGTGATGATCCCGAGCGATCGCGCCTCTCCATCCAGGTTCGTATCGTTCGGCACGAAGTTGTCGTGCGTCTGCTCGACCACCGGATGTCGGCCGGCGTCAATCTCAAGCGTCGGCTCGCTGACGAACTCCGGCTCGCAATAGCCGCGTCTCAGCGACAACTCCGCCCACCCGGCCAGCACGTCCAGTTCCGCCAGCGCCGTCGCCGCCCGTTGCAGCGCCGGTATGCGCTCGGCCACATGATCGCGCAGCGTGACAAACAGATCGTACTCAAGCTCGTTCGCCCGCGACTCCGCCGACAAAGCCTCGTTCTCGTACTTCTTCAGCTCATCGGTGATATACCGCTCGGCATTCTTGACCGTCTGCTTGCGGACATACTCCGGCGGCACGCGATCGCGATGCTGGTTGGTGACCTCGATGTAATAGCCGAAGACCTTGTTGAACCCGACCTTCAGCGTCGGCACACCCAACCGCTCCGACTCGCGGGCCTGAAACTCCGCCAGCCACTGCTGTCCGTCCGAGCCGATCGCGCGTAATCGATCAAGCTCGGCATTCGATCCCGGCGCGAAGATGCCGCCCTCGCGCAGCGCCGTCGGAGCCTCGGCGTTCAGTGATGCACACAGGTTGTCGGCTAGGTCGTCGAGATCCTCAAGCGCCTTCGCCAGCGTGTCTGCGTCCGGCGAATGCAACGCCGCCAGGTGTTCCCGAATCTCGCGCAGCCGCGTAAGCCCATCGCCCAATCCGCGCAGATCGCGCGGATGTGTCCGCTGCACGCCGATGCGTCCGACCATGCGATCGATGTCGCCGATCCGGCGCAGCGCGCCACGCAACCCCGTACGCGGCGCGTCGGCCTCGCGAATGCAGTTGACTAGGCGTTGCCGTCGCCGAATCGCCTCATGACCGCGCAGTGGATAGCACAACCACTGCCGTAAGAGCCGTACCCCCATCGGGTTACACGTCTCGTCAACTGCGGCCAGCAGCGTCCCCGCCCGTCCCCCGCCGCGCAGCGGCTGCACCACCTCAAGTGAACGCAGTGTCGTCGGGTCGAGCGCCATGTGCTCGCCCACTTCGCGTCGCCGCGGCGGCTGCACATGCCGCACCGCCGCCTTCTGCGTCTCGCGCGCGTACGCCAGCAACGCGCCAGCCGCCTGGAGCGATGCATCCACCTCGTCGAAGCCAAACCCCTCCAGCCCTGACACTTCGAACTGCTCGCGCAGAATCTGCTCGCTCCAGTGCGGCGCAAAGTCCGCCACCGAGCGGTACGTCACTGCCGCCCCAACCTGCTCGCGAATGTCAGCCTCCAGCGGCGACCGTCCGGCGTGCGTCTCCTCGGGCAGCAGCACCTCCGCCGGCGACAGCCGAATCAACTCGTTGACGATCACGCTCGCCGCACACTCCTGCACCGAGAAGTGCCCGGTGGACAGTTCCAGCGCTGCCAACCCGTAGTGCTCGCGCTGCGTCCACACCGCCGCCAGCACGTTGCTCTGGCTCTGATCCAGCAGCGCGTCGTCGGTCAGCGTGCCCGGCGTGACGATCCGCACCACCGCCCGCTTGACCACGCCCTTGGCCTGCCGAGCGTCCTCGATTTGCTCGCTGATCGCCACCTTGTGCCCCGCCGCCACCAGCTTGGCGAGATAGCTTTCGAGCGCGTGGTGCGGTATCCCCGCCAGCGGCGTACGGCCCCTATCCCGGCTCGTCAGCGTGATCCCCAGCACACGGGCCCCCAGCTTAGCGTCTTCATAGAACATCTCGTAGAAGTCGCCCATCCGAAAGAGCAGAATCGCCCCCGGCGTCTGTCGCTTGTGTTCCCAGTACTGCCGCATCGCGGGCGTAAGCTCGCCGTCGGGCTGCGCCGCAGCGCACGCCGCATCACTCGATAAAAGAGAACTCTGGACGTCATCGGTGGTCACACCGCGACTTTAGCCGACACCCCGGCGCACGGGAAGAGTCTACCCGCCGGCGCGCGCCGACAATCCAACACCGTCGGGTTGACGCGCGGCCAGCGGATAGCATGATGCGTACCAGGAGTTGCGGCCGGTAGTGTCGGCCGCGGAGGCACCCCCGCCAGACAAAGGGCATGGCATGAAGGTATTTGTGACAGGCGGAGCCGGCTACGTCGGCAGTCATTGTGTCAAGCGGATCGTGGCCGCCGGGCATCAGGTCACCGTGTACGACAACCTCAGCAAAGGTCACATGCAGGCTGTTGACCCCAAGGCCGAGTTCGTGCGCGGCGATCTCGCCGATGCCGACAAGCTGGGCAAGCTGTTGCGCGATGGCCGCTATGACGCCGTCATGCACTTTGCCGCCGCCCTCGATGTCGGCGAATCGGTGCGCGAGCCGCTCTGGTACTTCCGTAACAACGTCGTGAACACCATCGGCCTGCTTGAGCAGATGAAGGCCACCGACATCAAACGGATCGTCTTCAGCAGCACCTGTGCCATCTACGGCGTTCCCGAGGATCTACCCATCACCGAGGATCTGCCCAAGAACCCCATCAACCCGTACGGCCTCACCAAGCTGACCATGGAGAGGGCGTTCGCGACCTGTGCCGAGGCCTGGGGACTCGGGTCAACCTCGCTGCGCTACTTCAACGCCTCCGGCGCGGCGGCGGATGGATCGATCGGTCAAGACTATCAGCCCGTGTTGCACCTCATACCCGTGGTCTTGCAGGTGCCGCTCGGCCAGCGCAAGGCGGTGTCGGTGTTCGGAACGGACTACCCGACGCCCGACGGTTCATGCGTGCGCGACTATATTCACGTCGAGGATCTGGCCGAGGCACATCTGCTGGCGCTGGAGGCTGTTAAGGAAGGTCGGACAGAGGCCTATAACGTCGGCACCGGGCGGGGCCACAGCGTGCTGGAAGTGATCGCCGCCGCCCGCGCTGTCACCGGCCACAACATCCCCGTCGAGCTTGGCGCGCGCCGCCCCGGCGATCCGCCCGAGCTATACTCCGACCCACAGAAGCTGCGCGACACGCTCGGCTGGATGCCGCGATACCGGGAAATCGAAGCGGTAATCGAAACCGCTTGGCGCTGGCACAGCGCGCATCCGGACGGCTTCGGCAAGGCCTGATCCCCAGAAGTTCCCTGGACGTGGACACGTGGCATCGTGTATACTGTCACCGGCAGTGGTGCGGAGAAATACCGTTTATACATGAACTTACGTCGTATCATTCTTGCTATCATCCATCTTGATCCCTCCGCGTCAAACCTGCCAATAAAGCTCACGTGAACTACATTCAGCAGGCGCCAAGATTGGCCCGATGTTGATGTGCGCCTATGGTGCGGCCACCCAATGCCCCCAGGCGCGCGTCCATTGTATCAAGTGGCGCTCACCGCGCACGATTAGACGCTGATCCTCGTCGCGCGGAACGTGGCAGCAATAATATCATCCGTTATCAGAAGGACGCAAAATGAGCAGCGGACCAATGAGACAGCTTTTCAAGGCACGCCGCGGCGTGCAGGAGGCCTTCGGCCCGCCGATAACGGCGGAGGAACAGAGCACGAACCTGACAGTCCTTGAGAACCGTTTCAACAAGGACATGAAGTGTCCAGCCGGACGCAACCAGGTCTACGTTCGATCGCTCCTGACCGGCAGCGGCACGACACGGCCGCGCATCGCGCTCAAGTGTCCGCTGCGCAAGGACATCGGCCTGACGCCCGAGATCTTCTTCGAGGAGATCCGTGATCTGTGTTGTGGCGACCCGGACAAGTGCGAGGCTTGGCAGAAGCTCAAGGACCGCTTCGTGGATACTTAGGCGCCAGATGCCAGGTTGGGACGTAGCAGCCGACCTCGCGATCTGTCGGTCCCTCGGCCGAGAACCACATCGGCCGCAACAGGTCGGAGCCCGGCCGCTACGAACACGGGCACTCGGTGAATCCCGGGTTGCCCCGCCAAGTGTGTGCGGCGAATAGCGAGTGGAAACGAACCCGGGCGGGGTAACCGCCAGGGGTGGGAGCCAAAAGCAGGCGGCGAGATACCATCCGGTATCCCGCCGCCTTGCTATTCTCGGTGATGATGAGCGTCCGTGTCCGCCGGCTATGGCTTCTCGCTGGTGGATTCGGTGGCCGGCTCCAGCATCTTCGTGAGCAGTGTCGGGCTGATGGCCTTGATCTGCTTGTCGAATTCCTCGGCCTGCGCCGGCGTCAGGATCGCGCGAACGGCCTTGGCAAAATCGACGTCAATCCCCGAGGTCGGAATCGAGGCCAGGTCGCGCGTCTTGCCGACGACATTGGTGCGGAACTCGCTGTGCACGCCGTTGAGCTTGCTGCGCTGCTCGGGCGTCAGATCGAGCTTCGAGGCCAACACATACACCTCCAGCGGGCGCAGTTTGCCGCTGGGGTTCTTCTCGAGCCAGGCCAGCGTACGGTCCAACTCGGCCTTCTGATCGTCGTTCAGAATCTGCCGTAGCCCCTCGATGAAGTCACGCCGGCCCTTGCGAGCGGGTTGCGCCTCGGTGAGCTGTGTCTTGAGCGCCTCGACCTGCTCGGTGTTGCCGTCCTTCTGGGCCTGGCTGATCTGCGTCAACAGGTCGGCGATGTGCCCGATCTGGTCCTCGGAGCGGTTCTCCACCGCCTGGCGATACTCGTCGATCAGCCCCTCCGCATGCTGTTTCTGCTTCTCGTCCAGCGTGAGCGAATCCGCGATGAAACGCAACTCGTCAACACCCCGCAGATGCTCCGCAACCTCGGCGCGCTGCCGCGCCCGCGGGCCCGGCTGCATGTCGGCGGGATCGTACTGCGCCCACGCGGGCAGCGCCAATACGCCGAGTGCCAGCCCTATGACCAAGCGTCGGTGCATGTTCATCTCCTCATACCAAAAGACAAACCTGCGTCCGGAAGTCCAGACGCACACTATTAATCGTCCAGGAACTCATCACGATAACCGCCGACCGGGCGAACCGCAACGGCGGCCCCGCGGCCCGGAACACGGTTGCCCCGGCCCCGCGTGCCGCTCGGGTCGGAACAAGCACGCCCCCCCAACCCCTCTCACTCCGACATTGTGAGCTAGATTCTATATAGAGCATTTGCAACTGATAGTGCATTATCATATTATCCGGCCTGTCATGAGAATAGGTGCCGACAGAACCACCGGCGACACACCCTGCCCACGCACTAGGTGCGCAGGCGTCACCTGGCACGCGCGCCTCGCCGCTTCCTCGGCACTGCTCTGCATCTTGCTCGGGCCCGCCACCGGTCTCCTGCAAGCCGCCCACCTCGCCCACGCCGGTCATCATCACAACGCGGACAAGTGCCACGTCTGCCAACAGCTCATCGCGACCTCCAAGTACATGCTCGACCCGCCGGCGGACATACCGGCCACGGCGGACAAGTGTCCGCGCACGGTCACGCCGCCGGCCACCACGCTCTCCCCCCAGTTCGCGCCCTTGAGCAACCTTGCCCGCGGACCACCCTCGAACCCCATACCCTGAATGCGTTTTCTTGAACAACGCTGAGCAGCCAGCCGCGCCTGGCCAACGCGCGAACACCGGTCGTCGACGCAAACGGTATCGGTGCGTGCCTTGAACGACGTTTTGCCACGCGGGGCTGACACCTACCGCTCACACTGCGCGTCCGCGCGCGGGGCGGTGCGTGAACCAGCACTAAGAAACCCGAGGGACATTAGCATGAAATCCACAACGATCACCGCATGCGGCGTCGCATGCGCCTTCGCAATGCTCTTCGCGACCCCGGCCAGCGCCGATTGCCCCGTCGCGCACACCCACGTCGGCGTCAACCCCACCTGGCGCCCGGACTGGAGTGATCCCGGCAACCCCGCCCTCGCCACTGATTCCGATACGTCGGACGATAACAAACTGTGGCTCTTCTCTCTGCCGCCCGTTCATGAGACCGCTCCAACCCCGGGCTGGCCCGCGTGGGGCGACCCGACCGCGGAGCCATTCCTGCAACTGGTCCCGGAAACCACCCCCGGCGGAGACACCATCGCCAAGCCCGGCGACGCCACCAAGACACTCTACACCTGCCGCTTCATCTACGGTCTCAATGGCTACGATGATCCGGACGGTATTCAACACCTCGACGGCTGGCACTCGGCTCTCGGACCGCAGGGCGTCTGGAACCTCGCCGGCGGTGACGAAAACAACGAGCCCGCCTGGGATATTGGCATTCAGCGTGTGGGCACGTCGCTCGCCGACTCGACCGATTTCTTCATGATGCTCCCGGACGACACCGTCGTACTGGATACCGATAGCTCGACGTACAAGTTCTCCGACTGCGGCGAGAAAATCTGGGAGGAAGATGACAGCGCCTGGGTCATTCACTCGCACATGAACTTCTACTTCTGGCTCGACAATTCGCAGCTTAACGAAATCGCGGTCATCTTCACCGCTTATGACGCCGGCGGCGTCTATGAAGCCTCCGATCCGTTCACTTTTCGTTTCGCCGTTCCGGAGCCTGGCGCACTGATGCTCCTGGCCGTTGCGGGACTGCTGGCCATGCGTCGTCGCGCTCAGTAAACGCCGAACCCGTAGGAGACTGACAGTGTCGCACCGCTCCGATTCGAACAAGAGCCGGTGGAGAAAGAAGCCTGTCAGCCACGCGTGCGCGCGGAGGTCGCCAGGCCGCCGCGCCGCCGCGCGCGGCTTCACACTGATCGAGCTGCTCGTCGTAGTCGCCATCATCGCGCTGTTGATTTCGATCCTGCTGCCGTCGCTGAGCAACGCACGCGAGCAGGGCAAGCGCGCCGTTTGCATGAGCAACATGCGGCAGATGGGCATCGCGTTGCTCTCGTACTCGCTCGAAAACCGCGAATACGTGCCGACCTGCTCGTGCCCGCTGGCCGAAACCGAGTTCGACGAGCCCGAGGAATACTACTGGCTCAACATCCTCCAG
>JAFGRR010000703.1 GCA_016935035.1 Phycisphaerae bacterium
CGCTTGGGCTGGCGGGAGCATTGATACTGCTCGCCACCGGCATGGGCGGGGGACAGGACATCACTGAGAGCAACACGGTCGCCGCGGTGCCGGCAACCGAGACGGTTGATTCGTTGGCTGCCGGGCGCGTATTGCTCGGCGACGCCAACTGTGACGGGGCGGCGGACGTGTTCGACATCGATCCGTTTGTGCTTGCGGTCACGCAGCCGGAGCAGTACGCCGCCGCGTATCCCGGCTGCGACATCGGCAACGCCGACTGTAACCAGGATGGCACCGCCGACATCTTCGACATCGACGCGTTCGTGAACATCATCGCCGGCACCACGCCGCATATCGCGGGATACTCCGACAGCGGCTGCCTGCGCTTATGGGAGTGCGGCGACGACGAGTTCAGCTTCACGGTCGCAGACGGCGTGCTGCACAGCTTGCACGCGAATGCCTACTACAACTGCTGCCCGGATGGGTTCCCCGTCACAATGTCGCTTGCGGGTGACCTGCTCCAGTTGATCGAGGTTGAGATCCTGGTTGAGCCGTGCTGGTGTCTGTGCTGCTATGACATCGAGGCCACAGTTGTGGGCCTGGCGCCCGGCACGTACACGGTCGAGTACTACTGGTTCGACTACGAAACCGACATGGTTCAATGCCACACGGAGTCAGTCGAGATTCCATAGCGCACGACGCGTGTTTGGATACACATGACGGCGAACACATAGCTCGCCACCGACAGCGAGCAGGGAGGTGCAGAATGTCACATTTACTTCGCTCAGTCTCTCTAACTCTTTTGCTACTGGCGGTTCCGCCGATCTGTGCCGCGCTGACATATGACGCAATGCCCGCCCAGGCGACACCGCCGCCGGCCGCACGCGCCGACGGCGGCTTGCTGCTCGGCGACCTGAACTGCGATGGTGCTGCCGACGTGTTCGACATCGACGCCTTCGTGCTGGCGCTGCTGCACCCGGCCGACTACGCCCAGCAATACCCCGACTGCGACTTGGCGGCCGGCGACTGCAACGGCGACGGCTGTGCCGACATCTTCGACATTGACGCGTTCATCGCCATCATCACCGACAGCCCGGCCTATCTCGTGGCCTATGGCAACAGCGGCTGCCTGACGACGCGCGACGAGTGCGGCGCGGACGAGTTCGAGTTCGACGTCAGCGGCACAATGCTGCACGTCTGCCACCTGAACGCAACCTACAACTGCTGCCCGGCGGACATCATGGTCGAGCTGGCCGCCAGCGGCGACACGCTGGTTCTGACCGAGACCGAAATCGAAGGCGACCCCTGCGACTGCGAATGCTGCTACAACGTCGACTCAACCGTCGCCGGCCTGTCGTCGGGCACCTACAGCGTCGAATACTGGTGGTATGACTACGGCACCTGGGATTGGCTCTGCCACATCGAGACGATCGAAATCCCGTAGTCCGAATCCGAAAAACGTGTAGCGGCCAACGTCTCGTCGGCCGTCTTCTTGAATGCCAGCCGAATTCAGCAACCATGTAGCGTCAGGCCTCCGAGCCTGATGTCTTCGGCCATCTTGCCGCCACAATCCGCGCACGGAACATTCGGCGCATCAAGCCGCGCCACACCGGCGGCCAAAACACGCTCGAACGCGGCGTAGTCCTCATCCTTCTGCAACCACCGCAGCCGCATCACGCGCCGACTCAACGGTGATAGGCAATCCCCGGTTCGGTAATCCGCGGCGGCCTTCCCATGCCGGCATGCCATCAAGCCGGCTGGCGGCGTCAAGAAAATCTTCCTGACACCTTTTCTTCGCCTTTTCTTCGCCTGTGTGATTGCGGCGGACGCCAGTCGGGGCAGGGCGGCTGGCGTTTTTCCCTTTCGATCACTTCTTCGATAGGGGATGTACCTTGACAGGCTGTATACGTTGCGCAGACAATCCTGAGCATTGGGGTAGGAGATATGGCTCGGCGGGACCGCAAGAATCCGAATCGCTCACCGACTGCATCTGATTCACGGGGGCAGCCACAGCCGATTACTGCCCGCAACGCGTCGAGATTCATCGGCTACGTTGGCGTTTTTGTGCTGGGGGTAGCCGCCACGCTGGCCGCCGCCTTCGGTCTCGGGGCCTTCCACCTCGAACGACCCGCCCAAGCGGGCCAGGCGGCCAAGCCCGCCCTGACACTCGATTCGCATTTCGACTTGCTCGCCATGTTGCCTGACGAGTTGGCCAATGTCGATTTGGCCATGATGAGTCTGCTCTGCGCCAAGGGCCTGCCTGGAGCTGAAGACCTGGATATCCCCGCCGCTTTGGCCAAGCTGGATGAGTGGGCCGCAAAGGTCAAATCGGAGACCGAGCGGCATCTCTACCGCGCAACCGACCCCCGCTATGCCGAGCATTACAATCACTCGGAAGCGCGCCTGCGGGCCGAATTCATCGTTCAGGTCTTACAAGAGGACTGCGGCGTCCACTACAACGAAGCCCGCATCAATGACCCTGATACCCGCAACCCGAAAGATACGTTCATTCACGGGATGATTGATAGCGACAACGGGGGAACCTGTGCGTCAATGCCCGTCATCTATGCGGCCATTGCACGGCGTCTGGGCTATCCCATCAAGCTGGCCACGGCTAAGCGGCATCTATTCCTGCGCTGGGAAGGCGACGGCGAGCGGTTCAACATCGACGGGGCATCCAACGTCAACGTCAACTACCACCCCGATGAGTATTACCTGACGTGGCCCTTGGAGATTACCGAAGCCGACAAGGCGCGGGGCGAGTATCTGATCTCACTAACGCCCGAGCAAGAGCTTTCCATCTTTCTGCAAGCGCGGGGTGATTGCTTCCGCGCCAATGGTCGGATGCCACAAGCCCTTGCGGCCTACAGCGAAGCCCATCGACTCATGCCGAATGCCTTGGCACCGCTGCGGTCTATGCAAACCGTATTCGGCATTGACCGAATGCCGCGAATGAGTATGCCGCGACGGATTCCAGATCACATGCGAGGCTCTGACGATCCGACACCCAAGATACCAATGCCTGGAGTTGGCCCGCAGAGGCCATAGATTCCTGCAAAGGGGACTGCGATGGAACACCGCAATCTGCTGTTACTGGCAACCCCGCTGTTGGTTTCATTCATCCTTGCCGACGTCGCATCGGCCTACTACAACCCATCCACGGGACGGTTCTTGGGCCGCGACCCGATCGCCGAACCAGGGCATGTCGTGGTGCGGTCGGCTACCAACTCAGGCGGTTTTCTTCCGCGCGATCCAGTGTCTGTCGCCTCGGTTTCTTCATTTCGTGGCTTAGTGGCGCCACCTTCCGACGGAGTGGAACCGCACACCTATCGTGCCATGCGAAGTAACCCGCTTACTTGGGTCGATCCAGACGGTGGTATGTCGGTGGCGATACCGCACTGTGATCCTGAGTATCCACAGCCGGACCCACCCGAGGATGAGCCGTATGATTGCGTCGGGCTGGCCTGCCGAGACTACTCGCTAGGCAGGGGTCCTGACGACCTACTGGAGAAGTTTCGCATCGGTTTGCTGGATTGTTCGGGTTCGTGCAAACCATGCGAAGTAAAGTGCTGGCAGTGGACTTACAGGTTGGAAATGTACTACCCCAGTGGAGCGCTTGCGGCGTCGGGCAGGGTCGGGCATATCGTTTGTGGGCAGGTGGGCTGTAACGGCGAGGAGCCAACTTGTTACAACAAGATGACCGAGTATGGCAAACTGGAAGGTCCCAAGCCGTGCGCCAGCTTCAAACCGCCGGAGAGTGGTAATCCAATTGAGATTGGGCCTGAGAATGCTGCAAAAGGCTTCACCGTCAAACGCTCCAAGTTTGAGGAGTATTGCTACTGTGGTCCTGTGGTACCCCCATCGTCGCTGCCTAAGTGGCCAAGGGAGCCTGAAAACCCATGACTTCCGTGACGATGACAGTCGCTCGCGTATCGCTGCTTGTCTTGTTCATCGCGACTGGCGGTTGCGGCGTTTCCTCGGCCCCGCGCGATCGTTTTGGGCAGACTCCGCGGCCCCTCCGCCCAGATTGCGCAGCCGTGTACGTCATTCGCCCTCTCGATGGCGGCACCTACGCGGTGCTTCAGGTCCTCGGTGCGGCCAACTTTCGGCCTACGTTCGCCGTTCCAGATAACGGCGAACCCATCGGTTATTTCAACCTCTACCTGACGCCGCCCAGCGGCGTGGGCGTATTCTTCTGCGACACAGTGTTCGGGCTGCTCTCACCCTGCGAGTTCAGCACGGTTCAATCTGCCAAGGATGCAATCCAATCCCAGACCGTCTCCTGCTGCGTACCAGGCATCCACTGGCTGATTCCGACCAGACGGACAGAAATCCTGGGGCAAGCCAGCAGATATGCACTCACAACCGACGACAAGGGCGCCTTCAGCCAGCCCTGGTATGTAGTGCGAAGAAAGCACACACAGGAAGTGGATGTGCTGACTTGCACCACGTCCGCAGCTTTGTTGAACGCCGTGATTCCGGTCCTGCCGGGCAGCGCCGGCTCACGTCTTCCACCTTCTGTCAGAACGCTCTCGCGCACCGGCTCGCGAGCAGCCGATGCGGGCAGCTACGTGCTGCGCCTCGACCGCGCTGGCTCAATCCACGTCCTGCGCATTGAGGCCACGTTGTTTCGTGAGGTGTATCTGGAAGCTGACGATGGATACGGGAAGTTCGACACGCCCGAGAGTGTTGATCTCATGGTCGCGGGAACGGCCTTCGCGGAACGCTTCGACGACGTCGCCCAGGCGATCGCGGCGATCGAGAGCGACAAAC